>JAYUTP010000260.1:0-4336 GCA_043755075.1 Tenderia sp. (SeqCode) | reverse complement strand
TGTTGCCACCGACGCGGTGCGCTCTTACCGCACCATTTCAACCTTACCGGCCTCCCGAAAGAGACGTAGGCGGTTTATTTTCTGTTGCACTTTCCGTAGGCTCACGCCTCCCAGGCGTTACCTGGCACCCTGCCCTATGGAGCCCGGACTTTCCTCCATACCACCCGATTGCTCGGGCGATACCGCGATTGCCTGGCCGACTCCGGCGCGGATTATACCCCACAAACCAGGAAGCGTTAGCACAAATATCGGACTCAATCCGTGGTTCAAGGAATCATCGCCCCGGTATCGTCACCGTGGTGCTGGCCATGCTCTTATTACCAGTGGCATCCATAGCGGAATAGGTAACTGTATATACACGCGTAGCGGAGCCGCGATGGGAGCCCAGTACAAAGTCACGATCATCCGTACCGAATGTTGCGTCGTAGATATCCCGTCCTCCCGCCATTAACGGATCACTCGATGTGATCGATTCCAGCTTCACCACTGGACCGGGGTCGAGATTATCCTTCACCATCACCGTGGCCGTAAAACTAACCCGCCGCCCATTCATCAGTGTCGGGACGGGAGGGGACAAACTCACAGACAGGGTGGGAGGCGTGGTGTCGTCGGGTTCGAGGGGAAGGGTTGCCCGCACTGGATATCGATCTGCAAAATAAACGTAGGCATGTCCATTACGATAGGCATCGTCCGCCTTGGGCAGCGTGATACTGAGGAAACCGTCCAGGGTTTTGCCGGGCAGGATCGATGCCGTAGCACCATCGTTTACCTCATAAGCAAGGGTCATGACATCACTCTCTTCGGGCGTAGTCATATACGCCCTCCAATCGGGGGGCGTCGTAACGCTTGTCGCCGGAATGCCAATGTCAAAATCCCAGCCAACCGGCAATTCCCTCAACTCGAAAACATCGTCATCGGGATCATTGGGACTTTTTCCGTCATACCCTATCCAGACAGAGGGGATTGCATAGGGACCACTATTGATGATCCGGTAGTGATAGACCACTCGGTCACCAAAGTTCTGGCCATAAACCTTGATGCTGGCGGGTGGCTCGTCGGCGGCCCGCGCCATCACTAATAGAAAAGAACCCAAGGTCAGTGCTGACAGCAGCAGGGGTTTAAGTATTTTGGTGCGATTCATCGTAATGCTCCTGTCACTGATGGATGAAATGGACGCGGTCTCTTACTGGCACCGGGCGCCGTAATTGACAACCTGCTGCCAGGGTGTCGATCTGGGCGGCAGGCCGCTGAATAGTCACATCCACCGCCTCGCCAGTGGTATGTTTTGAATTGAGTACGGGCGGTTGACTCTCCAGCAAGCTGTGCCGCCTGAAATGCGCCCGCACCTCGACGCGCAATGCCACACAGGCAGGCATCTTATTTTCCTTCAATACACGCCATTTTTCCCACACATCTATCAAATGCCGGTTATACGCCGCCGGTCGGCATGCCGACCCGACACCGGGGGTTGCCACCGGCATTGGTTGCCGCCGTCATCAAACAACTCAGGGCGGTGGACATGGCAGGTGTCAGGCACGAGATGTCTGAGCGATTCGGGTTATTTTCAAACAACAGGACAGTTGGATCGGTGATAGGTGGCAATGACTCAATGGGGCACTCATCCCCGGCGATCGTTTCAGCGAGCATGCTGCCACACGAGAGGTTGGGGCCGCCGCCTGCGGCAAGGGGGCTACCTCCGCACCAGATAACGGCTGTAGCATTTTTGAGATAGTAGCCAGATGGGCAGGATTGCCAGCGTTGCGGATACCCCAACATTGGCTGATCGTTTCTCGTCAAGTCCCGACATGTGCCTCGTGGACCATCTCCATTACCGTTAACCCCCCAGTGGGTTTGTCTCGACATAGGTCAGCGGGTTGGGCCAATTGACAAACACCCGCCGTGCGTCACACACCTGCTGCCCAGATGAATAGTCGCCTAGTACGTTACACCAATCCGACCACATCGGCGGATTGGGCTGGACATCGGGCACGGAGTAGAGGCGGACACTTTGTGAAGCGGTCTCGCTCATGACGCGTTCGAATTGCAGATTGGCAGCGGCAGGGCTGACGGCACGCATGGCGGCTTCGGCTTCGGCCTCATCCAATGTAGGGTAGGATTACGTGGTATTACTCGGTTTGAATCCGGCCCCCAATGCCGGAAGAGCGAAAAACAGTGTTGTGCTGATCAAATACCTGACAAATAGGGGGGGGAATTGCGATTTATGATGGCCATCTCAGCGTCCTTGCTTTTGCCAATGTGGAGCTGACACTAACCGGGAAAGAGGGTGGCGTCAAGCCACATACCACCACCAAAAAACCGAAAAAATTACTCAGATAGCCCCAGCGCAAACTGGTACAGGGCGTTCTTTTTCGCCCCGGTAATCTTGGCTGCTAGCGTCGCTGCCTGCTTGACCGGCAGCTCTTCGAGCAGCAGTTTCAGGACCCGCTCGGCCTCGGCGTCGATCTCGCGCGTTTCCGGCGCTTCGGCACCGTGCACCATCACCACAAACTCGCCTCTGGTCTGATTGGCATCGGCGACGATCCAGGCGATGAGGTTCGCCAGCGTGTCGCCATACACCGTTTCAAAGCGTTTAGTGATTTCACGGGCGATGACAACATAACGCTCAGGACCAAAGACTACGGCCATGTCAGCAAGGGACTCTTCGATGCGGTGGGTCGATTCATAGAAGATCAGGGTGCGGCTGTCATCCGCCAGGGTTTGCAGGCGCTGCCGCCGGGCGGACGATTTGGCGGGCAGGAAACCTTCAAAACTAAAGCGGTCAGAAGGGAGGCCGGAGACCGAGAGGGCGGCGATCATGGCACTGGCACCGGGGATCGGCACTACTGGCACCCCCGCCTCACGGGCGCTACGCACCAGATAGTAACCGGGGTCGCTCACCAACGGCGTGCCGGCGTCGCTGATCAGCGCTATCGACTCACCGCGTTGCATCCGCTCCACCAGTCCGGCGGCGATCTGCCGTTCATTGTGATCATGGCAGGCGATGCAGGAGGTATGGATGCCAAAGTGCTGCAACAGCGTGCCGCTGTGGCGGGTATCTTCAGCGGCGATCAGATCGACCTGCTGCAACACCTCGATGGCGCGCGGGGTCATGTCGCCCAGATTGCCGATGGGGGTCGCCACCACATATAGTGTTCCGTACTGCGCCATGCTGCCATCCTGTTGGTTGCGCTGATAAGCGGGCTATTATGCCAAATGCTATACTGCTCCGTTCCGGCAATCGCGCCGCCTGTTTATCCACAGCCAGCACTCACGACTTCATGACAACAACAAAAATGGCCCGCACTCCCGCCAGCCGCCAGCTGCTCGCGCTTCTATTGATCCTCTTTGCCGGTTGCGGCAACATGCCCGAAAAAGATATCAGGCAGGTCAGCAGTGCCGACCTTTATGCCCAGGCCCGGGACAACGAGAGCCGCGGCAATCTGCTCGGTGCCGCGCAAACCTATCAGCATCTGGCGGAGCGCAATACTAGCCCGGCACGCGAGGGCCATCTGCTGGAGGCGGCCAACCTGCTGAGTCGCGGCCACTACAATGACCGCGCCAGGGCAATTATCGCCACGCTCGACACCAAACAGCTAACCACCGACCATAATCTGCGTCTGCGCCTGATCCAGGCACGCATCGCCATGGATGAAAAGCAGCCTAGGGCGGTGCTGGAACAGCTCCAGATCCCCAGCAATATCACCCTGCTCGCCGATCTGCGGCAGGAGTGGCACGCTCTCAAAGCCGATGCCCATACCCTGACCGGCAACTATATTGAGGCCGCCCGTACCCGCATGACGCTGGGGGCGCTGCTGCATGAGCCGAACGCCATTATCCAGAACCAGCAACTGCTCTGGCAGGCGCTAAACCAACTTAGCGACAGCACGCTGCGCGACGCCGCTAAAAAACCTGCCCCTGACCTCTTCAGCGGTTGGCTGGAACTTGCCACGCTCGCCAAAACCCTCGCCAGCCAACCGACCCGGCTCAATCAACAGCTGACCCAATGGGGCAAGCGCTACCCCAACCACCCGGCCAGCCAAATCCTGCTTAACGAGTTGCGCAGCAGCAGTGAAACCACCATCAAAAAGCTGCCCAACGACATTGCCTTGCTGCTGCCACTCAGCGGCAGCTTCAGCAATCAGGCGGTTGCCGTTCGTGACGGTTTTCTGGCCGCTTACTACGCCCAGCGCAGTAGCGACTACAGCCCCACTATTCGCGTCTACGACACCACTGACAATGTTGAAACGGGCATGAACGTCTATCGTCAGGCACTGGCCGAGGGGGCCGATTTTATCGTTGGGCCACTGCACAAGCCGCTGCTGGAACGCATTGCCAG
>JAYUTP010000259.1:0-2692 GCA_043755075.1 Tenderia sp. (SeqCode) | reverse complement strand
AGGTCGTAGCTGAGCAGGTCAAGGGCAAAACGGGCATTCTCCTGAAGATCACCGAGGGCGGTTTGGGTGCTGTTGGTCTGTTTGCTGGAACTGAAAATCTGGATCACGCCCAGCGTGAGCACCAGGCTGAGGGTGATGGCGATCATCAACTCAATCAGTGATAACCCGTGCTGATGATGCTGTGGTCTGGTTATGATCATGGCTGAAAACTCATCTGCAGACAGGCGACATCATCGGCTTGACCAGTAACGCAGGTGGGTCGTTCAACCCCTTTGAAACCGGGTTCGCGCCACAACAGCGTGATAGTGAAGACGTCTCCGGCTTTGCCGATCATGCCGCGCCCCTCCGGTAGGATTGGGTTGGTGGTGGAGACGAGTGGCTGGCTCCACTGGTATTTGTCGTATGTGGCCATCTGTGCTGCGGTGCAGCCAGCGGTGATGCAGGTGGGATCGGCTGGAACGGCAACTTTGGTGTCGAAGCCATGGTAGTGTGCGGCCCCGCTAGGATTGGCGCGAATACGGTCAGTCATGTCCATCGCCAGGGCAGTGGCCTGGGTTTTGGTGTAGGCGGCGTGGTTGTTGCGCAGACCGGTGGCCTGCATTCCGGCAATGCCAAGCAGGCCGACGGAGAGCACTACCAGTGCGACCAAAACCTCCATCAGGGAGAGTCCCTTTTGGTTGGTAATTCCTGTTGTCACCTTTCGGCTCCCCGGTGAATGTTGTGGCCCTTGCTTAGGCTCAGGCGTGAAAAATACCACAAGGAGGGCCGATGTTTGCGTGTGCGGGGCAGGATAGATGACTAATGGTAGTGGTGGGCCGATGAGTGGCGTAAAGAAAAATGATCTTGTCTCGGTATTGTTTTTTTTTGAATCATCATCTGATCTATTCAATAACGTCAGCCTCTGGTTTTTACAGGTGCTGAGTGTGCGCACGCAGGGGCACTTCTATTTGGCGCTGTTCAGAATGGTCATGGTCAAGTAATGTGGCGCGCCGGTTCGATTTTGTTGATCAATGAATCATAATTGCACCACTCCAGCATGCAGCGGAGTGGCGAGGTTGTCGGATGAACATCATGAGCAGAGAGCATTGGCTGGCCTGAAAATGAAGATTGCCGCTATTCGTCTTCGCTCCCGCAGTGGTTGGATTATATTCAGTGCGCTGCTGCTGTCCCTGATGCTCCACCTCGGGTTGCTGTTCATGCCGCAAATTCATTTGATCCTCTTTCCTAACACTAGTCCACAGGGTATCGACGCCGATCTGGTCTCAATGCTTAAGGTGCGTATTGCCCAGCCGCCGCCTGTTGCGCCGACCCCAGCCCCGATTCCGATTAAACCAGCGCCACCTAAACGGCCCGTCAAAATGGTGGGGCCGGTTCTCGCTGCGCCAGATACTTCCGTTCCGGCAAAGATTCCAGAGAAAACTCCAGATCCCGCGCCCGCCGAGTCAACGGCTGATGACGCAACAGTGGCGGAAGAGGAGGTGGTGCCCACTGCGGAGGAGGTTGCCGCGTCAACACATCAGCCACTGCCCCCAGCAACTGAGCCTACTCCCACTGAGCCTACTCCCACTGAGGCGGAGGTCTCTGCGGTGATTCAGCCCGCCTCTGAAGAAAAAACGTCTGCAGAACCACACCCGCCACTCAAGCTGGTCGTCAACTACGCCCTTCTCAAAGGCAAGAATGGCATCAAGATAGGGCATATTGTTCACACTTGGGATATTGATGATGGCCGCTATGTGATCGCCAGTGTTGTTGAACCGATTGGTTTGGCGCGGTTGTTAACACGGGAGATGATTGTTCAGAGCAGTCAGGGCCGGATTACTGCCGATGGTCTGGTGCCAGAGAGTTACTGGGAGCAGCGTGGCCAGAAGGCTGACAGAACTTTTCACGCCGAGTTCGACTACGATCAGCAGACGCTGACCTACGGTGGTCGCTCGGAAACAACAACAGTGGTGCTGCCTCCCGGCACTCAGGACCAGCTCTCTTTTATCTATCAGTTTGGGCTCAAGGCACCATTCAGCGGCACGCTGCAATTTTCTATGACAACGGGCAGAAAACTTGGCACTTATCGCTGTGAAGTGGTGGGTGAGGAGTTGATCGATAGTGGGCTGGGGGAGTTGCGCACCCTTCATCTCAGAAAAATTCTTAATGCCCCCAGTGACGATAGTATCGAGATTTGGTTGGCCGCCGATCATCAGTATCTGCCAGTGAAAGTGCGGATTACTAATAGTGAGGGTGATGTGCTGGAGCAGGTAGTGGAGGGGATAGATAAAAAGTAGGGCGGACCGTCCGCCACACGTTTAAAGGTTGACTGCTAAGTCATCAGAATAAGATTTTAATTTTATTTGTCCTGCAAATGGCGGAGCCAGCTCAGAATAAAGGGTCATACTCAAGATCGGGAATCTGGTAATCCTTCAGCCACCGTTTTAGCTGCTGGATATCTTGAAGTGATTTTAAGTCGTGTTTCATGTAGGTGATCATGTCTTGCGCCCTGCGGATATCTTCTTTGAGCATGCGGGTTATGTTTTTGGGGGTTAGCACTGCGAAAGGTGCCGCCTGCAACTGGTGGGCGATCTGCATTTCCATCAGCATGATCTCTTCGTTCAACTCATCCAGCTGGTTTTTCAGTACTTTGTTGTAGTGCTTCAGGCGTTCTTCTGCAACGTCGTTGAGTTTACGCTGATCGATCTGTTCA
>JAYUTP010000258.1:0-6589 GCA_043755075.1 Tenderia sp. (SeqCode) | reverse complement strand
CCCGGCAACAGCCGCGGCCTTGATCTGATCGGTGACCAACTCTACGTCGCCAGTTGGCTGGCGGGGATTCACATCCTCGATGTCAGCAAACCTGCTGCGCCCAAGATACTCGGCAGCTACGACACCCGTGGCGCCACCTGGGGCTTGAAGGTAGTGAATGACCATCTCTACGCCATGGACTGGTGGGGCGGGGTGGCAGTGCTCGATGTCAGCGATCCAACAAATCCTCATGTGGTGGGCGATTATCACGAGCGCGGCCGCATTAACGACATTGCCACGCTGGAATATACGGGGAAATATGCGGGCAGCTACGCCTTCGCCGCCCAAGGCAGCAATGGCCTGCAAGTCTTCGACATCAACAATCCACTCAATCCAACCTGGATCACCGGCGTCAATTTCCCCGGCGATGCCCAGCACATCACCCTCGCCGCAGATCGCGCCTATCTCGCCATGGGTGATGGCGGTCTAGCGATTGCCGACATCAGCAACCCCTTCGAGGCGCGTTGGCTCAGTACCACGGCCACTGACGGCCGGATCACCGATGTGATCGTCGACAAACACCGCGCCTGGCTGCTTGATGCGTTGCAAGGGGTGCTGCTCTACGACATCAGCAATCCCCAACAACCACGCCAACTGGCGCGTATCAACATCAAGGCCAGCGCCATCGCCCTGGCAGGAAACGATTTAATCGTGGCCAGCCGTGCTGGCCTACACCGATATGGGGTGGCGAGCAACAACGTGACAGCGCTGGCCCACTACCCACTTGATAGCGGCGTCCAACAACTGCGGGTGGCGGGTGAGCAACTTTACGCCACTCAGGGCAACATTTTGATGCTGTTTGGGCTGACTAAAAGCGGCATCCAGCTGAAAATAAAGCGGCATCTAGAGAGCCCTATCAGCGCTATCACCCAAAATGACCAGCAGCTGCTGGTCAGTAGCGAGCATGAGGTGCTGCAACTCGACCCGACAACACTCAAGATTTTCAGCCGCTATCCGATGCTAACCACTGTAACGCAACTAAACCTCCACGATGGAGTGCTTTACTTAAGTGGTGCGGCGACCATCACCGCCCTGCGGCCGCTGCCGGCCATCACCCTCGAGACGGGGGAGGGCAAGCGCTTTTCGTTACCTGCTGCCACCGCCATCGGCAGTTATCATCTGCTGCTGACCTACGGCGACGGCCAGCAGCAGCAAATTAATAACGCCCTGCGCGTGGAGATGCCGAAATTTTCGAAACCAAAGTTGAACATGGATGAATTTAAAAGACTGCTGGAGGCGCAAAAAAAGAACCCCGACCTTTTTACCACGCCACAACCCTAAAACCGTTTTTCCATAGTAATGGCAATATTGAAAGGTGTTAGCTGGGGTGTGCTGAACCACCTCTAAAATTAGCATAACCATGTGATTTCACTCGCAAAGCACCACGCCAGGAAGGCAAAAAAGACCTTGCAGACTTTTTTTGAAAAAATGGATAGACTCAGAAATGCCGTCGGAAAGGATTAATACTATTATGGTTTTTCTGCGCCAAATGGCGAGCGTGTGCATCCTAGCTATTGTTGGCATATTTGCATCATTAAGCAGCCAGGCGGCCGACCAGCCAAAACTGCTGGTGCTCTACCCGCAAATCAACGCCGCCTACGATCAGATTTTCCAAGAGATTATCGCCGGCATCGAATCCCACCCCAAAGCCACCGATCTCGTTTATCCCGTACTCTCTTCTACTACCGTGCTGGAGCTCACCAATTTCATCAACAAAAACAAAGTTGATGCCGTCATCGCCCTCGGCAAACAGACCTATGACATTGCCCATGAATTGCAGGGTCAACTACCGGTCATTCATGGCGGGCTGATGATCAATCCCGCCGACCACGTCGGCATCAGTCTGGCGGGCGCGCCAGAGCAGTTTTTCTCCCACCTCAAGGAGATCGCCCCGAGTGTCAAACGGGTCTTCACTGTTTATAACGAAGAGAATAGTGGCTGGATCATCAAACTGGCGCAGCAATCGGCGAAGGCCCATGGCATTGAGCTGAAGGCCTACGCCGCCAACGACATTCGTGAGGCGGTGCAAAAATTCAAAAAAATACTGGAGCAGACCAAGGGTTCCCGCGATGGCATCTGGCTGCTGCTGGACAACATTCTCCCGGATAAAACCATCATGCCGATGGCGCTGGAAACCGCCTGGCAACAACATGTTGTGCTGTTCTCGAACAACCCCTCACACACCCGGCGCGGCGCGCTCTTTGCGCTCTTTCCCGACCACCAGCAGATGGGCTACAGTTTGGCCGACCTAGCGCTGGATAAAATTGTTGAACGTCCGCGCCAGCCATTAGTGCTGCCCCTTAGTAGCCTAAAGGTGTCACTCAACCGCCGCACCGCCGCTCACTTGGGATTGAAATACTCAAAACCTGCCGAGGAAGAAGTTGATCTCACCTCCGCCACAAAATAGAACAGACAAACCTTGACGATGAACAGCTCTGCAGCATCACAAAACAGCTTCCGCAAACAGCTCACCACCACGGTGACCGTCGGCATCCTGGCGCTGGCCATTATCACCTCACTGACCACCGCCTGGATCACCTCTGGCAATATTTATGACCAGATGGTGGACGATGGCTTACAGGTGACCAACACGGTTGCCGAGCAATCGGTACTGTCACTCCTCTACGGCAGTGGCGATAATGCCGAAGATGCCTTTAAGGCCGCGCTGGGCTTTCCCGCCATCATCCATGTCTCACTCCTGACGGCCGAGGGTGCCGTGTTACTGAGCAAGGGTTATCACACGGCAAAGCTGCCGCAACACATCCCCGAAGGTCACCTCGCCATCCTGGTACAAGAGAACGCCAATGAGTGGATTTTTGTCGCTCCGGTCTATAGTGAAGGCCCGATTGAATCAACCGACAACGCCATCGCCCTGGCACATCAGGAAAGCAGCCCGCGCGAACTGCTCGGCAGCGTGATTGTGATCAAGAGCAAAAGCAAGCTCGAACAGACCGTGGCGGCCACCATCACCAACAACTTGGCTATCACAGTCATTATTGCCATCATTTTGTTGTTTATCGTCCGCCGCAGCCTGACGCGGCTGACCCAGCCACTCTCGGAGCTATCACTAATCATGGGGCGTGCCGAACATGGTGATACCAAGTCCTATGCCACCCTGCAAGGACCACAAGAAGTACACAACATTGGCCGCGCTTTTAACAAAATGATGGAGGCGCTGGCCGAGCGTGATGCGCAGCTGCGGCAACATAATGAACTGCTCGAGTATGAGGTGGCCCAACGCACTCAAGATCTGGTCTACACGCGTGACATGGCGATTCAGGCTAATCAGAACAAATCCGACTTTCTCTCTAGGGTTAGCCATGAGTTACGCACACCGCTGCAATCGATCCTCGGCTACAGCGACCTGATTCTCGAAGAGCTGCCCGATGAGAGCGAGGCGATCCGCCACGACATCAATACTATTATCACCAACGCCAACAACCTGTTGCTGATGATCAATTCGGTACTCGACATGTCCAAACTTGAGTCAGGCCGCATGCAGCTACAGTTGAGCGAAGTCCACCTGCGCCAACTCATCAACGACGTGGTGGAGACCGTAACCCCTCTATTGCAAACCAACCAGAATCGACTCGAAACCAAGCTCCAGCTGGCGCAGGAGACGCTGATGATCGATGAGGCAAAGCTGCGTCAGATTCTGCTCAACCTGATCGGCAATGCCATCAAATTCACCCAGGCCGGAGCGATACAAATTGAGGTCACACTCACTTCCGCACTGCTGCACCTGGCGGTCAGGGATAACGGCATCGGCATGCAGGATGACCAGATTGAACACATTTTCGACCCTTTTTATCAAGTTGAGAGCAGCATCACCCGGCGCTTTCAGGGAACCGGGCTAGGACTCGCCATCACTCACCAGTTCTGCAAATTGATGGGCGGCACCATTAACGTCAGCAGCCATTACAACAAAGGTTCGGCCTTTGAAGTTTTCATTCCAATTCCGATTAAAGAAGCACAGGATAGTGCCGACCTTTAGTGTGGGCCAAAAACCACCAACCCCTGAGAGCCTGTTCATAATCTTGATCAAGGAATGCAGCGCAAGGCCGCACTACATACCCAGAAAGGGAGTTTTAGTTTGTTTGACAAACAAGTATTGATCTTCATGCCTAATCGCGAACAACGTGTAGCGATCGTCGCCACGCTCCGAGAAGTTGGCTATCGCCACGTCTTTGAGGCAACCACCACCCAAGAGGCGTTTGAGATCCTCGGCGTCAAACAGATCGACGTCATTATCTGTGATGTTGATTTGGGCCGGCTCGATGGCTGGCGCTTTGCGCGCCTGATCCGCTCCGGCGCGCTCACCGTTAGCGCCAGCACCCCCATCATCATCCTCTCCGCCAGCCACAGCGAACGCATCGCCGAGGCCACCAGCCACGCCTTCGAGGTCAACCGTTTCATCCCCTTCCAGGCCCAGCAGACCCTACCGTTGATCCTGGATGAGATTTTCAACGCCACCAACAGTGGCCCACCCAGAGCCACCCTGCTGGTGGTGGAGGACTACCCCGATACCGTGGAGCTGGTCAAACGAGTACTCAACAACCGCTTTGATATCGAAGTGACCACCACCGGCAAGGCCGGCCTGGAAGCATGGCTGGCGCGCCGCCACGATCTGGTATTGCTCGATGTGATGCTGCCCGAAATGTCGGGCCACGAAGTATTACAAGCGATCATCAAAACCAACCCACAACAATCCGTGGTCATGATGACCGCACGCTCGACACCCGAACGCGCTGGCGAATTAATCATCGATGGTGCCGTTGATTTCATCTCCAAACCCTTCCGCACCGAGCAGCTGCGCCGCGTCTGCGAGATTGCCGTGCAACGCGAGGATTTCCTCGTCAGCAACCGTGAGTTCGCCCAAAGCCAAGAGGCGCTATTCCACGAAAAAGAACGCGCCCAGGTAACGCTACACTCGATTGCCGATGGTGTTATCACCACCGGGCTCGATGGAAAAATTGAATATATGAACCCAGTCGCCGAGCGGCTCTCGGGCTGGACACTGGCCGAAGCCACTGATAAACAGATCTATCAGGTACTCCATGGTGCCATTGATGAGAACATCAAACCGCGCTACAACCCCGCAGCTGCTTGCCTTGAGGCTAACCGCCCCATCCATGGCTCCAAGACCCTCACCTTCATCAATCGCGATGGCCGCGAACTCAAACTCGACCACATCACCTCACCGATTCGCAATCGTAATAACGAGATCATTGGCACTATCATGGTGTTTCGCGACATCACCGAAGCCCATCTGCTGGAGAAAAAACTTGAGTATCAAGCCAAACATGACTCACTCACCGATCTCATCAACCGCAACGCCTTTGAAGATCAGCTACAGATAGTCCTGGAAGAGCGGTTACACGACAATACCGAGTACGCACTCTGTTATATCGATATTGATCAGTTCAAAGTGATCAACGACACCTGCGGCCACACGGCGGGTGACCAGCTACTGCGCCAGATCAAAAACATCATGTTGAGTAAAATCCGCCGTCATCGCGACACACTCGCCCGTTTTAGCGGCGATGAATTTGTACTGTTACTCGAAGACTGTACGGCCGAACATGCAGTGAGCATTGCCCAGGTGATCTGTGACGCTATTCATGAACACCGCTTCCTTTATGACAGCAAAACCTTTGCAGTAGGTGCCAGCATCGGCGTAGTTCCGATCAACCTCGAAACCCGCAACGTCAATGATGCCCTGAGCATGGCCGACAACGCCTGTTACATCGCCAAAGAACGCGGCCGTGGCCGCGTCCATCTCTATCACGTCAACGACCAGGAACTGATCAAACGCCGTGGTGAAATGCATGTCATCGCCAAGATCAACCGCGCCTTTGAAAATGATGGCTTTACCCTTTTTTATCAGACCATCATGGACCTTGCGAGCAGCTCACCCCACCACACCCATATTGAAATTCTGCTGCGCATGAAGGATGAAGAGGGCGCATTCATCTCACCCGCGCTTTTTCTACCCGCCGCTGAGCGCTACAACGTCGCCACCAAAATTGACCGTTGGGTAGTCGACGCCACCCTGAAATGGTTTGCCCAACATCCGGACACCCTGGCGACGCTGAAAACCTGCGCCATCAACCTCTCAGGACTAACCTTATGTGATAAAGCCTTCATCACCTTCATCGGCCTGACCTTTAAAAAATATCAACTACCGGCAGAAAAATTCTGCTTCGAGATCACCGAAACCGCCGCCATCCGTAACCTTCAGGAGGCGATAGACTTCATCGTTGAAATCAAAAAACTAGGCTGCTCCTTCGCCCTTGATGACTTCGGCAGTGGCATGTCCTCTTACGCCTATCTCAAAAACCTGCCCGTCGACTTTCTCAAGGTCGACGGCATGTTTATCAAAGGCATTATGGAAGACCAGATCGACCACGCCATGGTCAAGTCCATCAATGACATCGGCCATGTCTTTGGCCTGAAAACCATTGCCGAGTATGTTGAAAATAATGAGATTCTCGAAGAGCTGAGAAACATCGGACTCGATTTTGCGCAGGGCTATGCCATCAGCAAACCT
>JAYUTP010000257.1:0-8382 GCA_043755075.1 Tenderia sp. (SeqCode) | reverse complement strand
AACGCCTCTGTCATGTTGCGGATGTTGTCGCGGCGTGACAGCAGGTTACCGAGGCGATCATAACCGTAGACCAGGTTCTGCATGTTGCCGGTGGTGGTGATCATGCTTAACGAACCTGTCTCTGGGACGTAGGTGTTGTAGGTGGTGAGGCCATCGCCGAGCGTAAAGGTGGTTATTTGTCCGGCAGTATTGGTGGTGTTTAGCTCCCAATAGACTTCAGTGGTGGCGTTATTACGGACCTTTTTTAGTTGGCCAGTCAGGGTGTCGTATTCATTGCGTACGACCAGACGCGCCGGTGTTGCGCCACCGGCCGGATTTGCGGTTTCGGGATAGGCGATGGTTGCTAACTGGCCATAGCTGTTGTAGGTAATGTCTGTCTTGTAACTGAAGCGGCTGTCGTTTGTGTTCAGTGACAAGATACTTGTTATCTCTTTCACCGGACGACCGGTGGTGGAGTCATAGGTAATATTTTTCTGGTATTGGGTGGTGGCGTTATAGACGTAGTCGAGCTTGCCTACGCCCATGGGGGCGCTGTCGTAGACCCATACGGTGGTGCCATCTTCGGGTTCGGTCTTTTGGAACAAGCGACCGATCTTGTCGTAAACCATGGAGATCTCTTTGCCTTCGGCATCTTTCTGCCAGATGAGATCGCCTACGGCGTTATAACGGTAGTCCCAACGACCCGTATCAGGATCATTCATGGTGATCTTACGGCCACGCAGGTCGTAGCCCATGGTGGTTGTGACCACGGTAGTGTTTGCTGCCGCGACAAGGCTGCCACTGGTGTTGTAGTCGTTAGTGGGTGTGACTACTGTTTTTGTCAGGTTGCCAAGGGCGTTATAGCGATAACTGATCTCGGCAAGATCGTCTTTTATCTTGATCCGCTCACCCAGGCCATTGCGCCATTCTTGTTTTACCTGATCTTTGATTTGACCATTAACTTTGTTATGTAGCGTAGCGGTGGTTTTCAGTCCTTCGTAGGTTGTTTCATTTATCAACTCAACAACATTCAGATTACAGCCATTTTTCGATGGCCAGGATTCCGCACGCTTGCGCCCAAGTGCATCATAGTAGGAGCATGTTAATAGCGCTGGATTTGACGATAAATCCCACGGGCTATATTCATTGGTTACACTGGTGACGCGCCCCAAACTGTCGTATGAGACTGCCTTTTCAGCAACATTATTTCCCAGAAGCGAGCGTTTACTGCGCACCTCTCTGGCGAACGCATCATAAAACTGTATGACCGGCGCACCACCCGATGACTGTGTAGTGCTATAAAATTTTTCGTTTTGGCCACAAACTTGGGTGCCAGTACCTTGATTACAACTCGTAAGCACATAGGTTGTGGTGTTTGAATCATGACGGGGCTCTTTGGTTTTTTTACCATGCTCGTCATAATCCCACTTGGTTGCCAGACCATTGGGGCCAATTAAACTTGTAGGTGCTCCGAATCGGGTGTCGTAAACGTATGTTTCAGTCTGCGGCGCCCCCATGGCGTTGGTCAGTGTCTTCTGGAAATAACCATCGTAGCTATAGGTTACGGCAGTAGTGCGAGCATCAATGCCATTGCCTATGACTGTGGCGGTGGTTCTGTTTCCATACTGGTCATAGCCATGGGTGGTTTTTTGCCAGACACTATAATTTGGATCTGTTGCCACCACGCCTTGATAATCGGGTTCGATGATCTCATTCACTAACTGACCGGTGACGGGGTCGTAAGTGAATGCCGATTTCCGTATTCCGGTTAAAAGCGCGCCATTTTCGCCTGGTCGGGTAGTAGTGACAGCGGCATCGGTCAAGCGCCCCAGAATCCAGGCAGAGGGATTGTCCTGGCTGTACAGATTGTTTGTGACCGTTGTAAACACGCCTCCGGCAGCATCATAAACATTGACTGTTATTTTTCTAACATTGCCATAATTATCATAATTCTCATTGTCTGTTGTTTTTGATGTGACATAGGCCTGAGTGGTGTAATCCCACGTTGTCTCCTCTGCTCGCTCGACATAAGGAAACCTTCGTGTGCCGGGGAATACCAGTGTTTTAACCGTATTCGACGCTAGACTCACATTAATACCATTGACCGTGGTGCGTATCCATCCAACATTACCCGTATAGGGGTATGACTGATAAAATATTTTCTTCGTTACAGTGGCTGTTGCATCCTCTGTTTCTGTGATGGCAGCGAAGCCTAAAAAGCCTCGGCCCTGGTTGTCTGAGCGTGCATTTTCATATTTGTATGAGACATGATTCTGTCCATTATTAATGCCGTTATCCACATAGAGATCACTGACTACATATATGGGCGCACGCACTTGAGAAAGCTTTGAGAAGACTCCAAACTCATTTGGCTGGGGATCTGCACCGGTGTAAACCGTTTTATCATTGATAGGTTTATAGGTAATATTGGCCTTCACTCCCTGACCGCTGGTGACTCTCGACAGCCGATCTGGAATCCCCCCCTTATTTAAATAGCCATAATTAACACCACTTACAGTGACAAGAAGGTCGGCCAAGCCATCTCCATTCAGGTCTGTAATGGTGCCTTGCTGTACGCCGTTGGAAAAGAGCGTATAGGGAATACCACTTATGAAACTATCATCACGCTTAAAGCCCTGACCAATATTAATGTAGCTGCGTGTACCGCCCTCATAAGAGATGAGGAGATCTACCCGTCCATCACCATTTAAATCGGTTAACGTTCCCCGTGGCACACCTGATGCCTAGAGTGATTCAGTCAATCCGCTTGCATAGCTGGCATCCTGAATAAAACCACGCCCGGTATTGATAAAGCTATTTGTGGCGCCTTCATAAGAGATTAGAAGATCGGCTAAATTATCCCCGTTCAGATCAACCACACTGCCTTGCACTTTGTCGTTTACATAGAGTGGAACAGTTGCACCACTGATATAAGCATTATCTTTAACAAAGCTACTACCGTTATTGATATAGCCGTGAATTCCCCCCTCATAGGAGATAAACATGTCCACCAGGCCATCGCCATTTAGATCGGTTAACGTTCCACGCGGCTTTCCATCCACATATAGTGGAAAATTTAGCGCGGTAACGTAGCTATCTGCTTGATAAAAACCACTTGGGCTATTAATACAGGCACGAGTGCCACTGTTTGAGGAGATTAGAATATCGGAGAGTCCATCTCCATTAAGGTCTACAACCTCACCTTGGCGCTTGCCATTTAAATACAGTGAACATGCAGCACCGGGGGCATATGGGGGATATTCGTAAAATCCATAGCCATACCCCTGATTCTCACTAGCACTCAAACCCAAATTCAGGTACGCCCGATTAACCCCCGAAACATTAATCAGAACATCCTGCAGCCCATCACCATTCAGATCAATGAACTCACCCACGCGCTGAAAACTAGCGTTATAAAATGCATAGGGAATTCCAGAAATCCGGGTATTGTCCTGTACAAAACCAGATCCTGTATTGCGATATAGATTCCTAGAACCATCATGATGGAATATATCCAGCAGGCCATCGCCATTTATATCTACAGACTCACCCGCTTGCACATTGTTAACAAATAATTTTTGACCAATCCCACCAATATAGGCAGAACCATTTGTGTAACCAGCCGTTTTATTTTCCCAATTGAATGTGGTTGGATTTAAGCATGTTGTTGGCGCGCATTTTTGCACACTTGTTAGGCGTGAACGACCCGTTGTCAGACTCGATTCATAACCTAGCTGGTAGTCATAGACCATCTGGTTATTCATAAAGTTGCTATATGTTTTGACGTTTTTTAACCGCCATGAACTTTTTACTTTTGAACCCACAATATAAGCTTCGGCGGGGTCTATTCTTGAAGTGTCATAAATAAACGCGATGGCACGATTCGGGGCTTGGCTGCGATTCCCTGTATAGTCGATCCGTAATGGATATGACTCGCCTGTGGATGAGTCTTGGTAGTAGACAAAACTGATGTAGTTACCGTTTTTGTCTTCGATGCGGTTTACTTTCCATGCTAATGCAGCCGCCTTGCCTGTTGCTTTAACAAACGAGTTGGCGCTGTTGCCAAAATACATTTTGAGGCCAGCTTTTGTTTCAACCGTAAAATATGAAGGAGCGCCACCGGTGTTGCCATATGAGTAGACCCGGGAAAAACTCTCTATCTCTGTGCGGTACTCTGTTCCTGATGATCCGTAGCCACCAATGGCATTGACGAGACGCTGACCATCCAGACAGAAGCGATCATTGGCATCAAAGTTTATTCCGCCAACAACACCATCCTGGACGATAGTTCTGGAGCAGCGGCTAATTGCAGAGAGGCCACCAATAGACCAACCCATGCCCATCAAGCCGTTGCCGCCCTGGCTTGAGTAGTTCAATGAGACTTGTGGGGCCATGCCTGCTATGCCGGGCGGGGTATCAATTGGAATGCTGTAACCCGCAGCGCCGCCACTTACATCAAGACCTCCTGCCATGATGCCTACGACAATGGGCTTGGTGCTTGATGATGAAGGTGTTTGCGCCCATGTATAGGCTAATGAACCGTATTTATAATTCGTGTCTGCGTAGAGAATTCCGCTAATAGCCGAGGAAGAGGCAACCATAACATCAAGTTTTCCATCAGCATCATAATCAGCAATGTAGAGAGTTGATGCATTTGCCCCCCAATTCAATCCAAGATAGGTGTTGCTCCAACGCTGTTGAATATTACGATATTTACCTGCGTTGTCACCCAAATAGATAACCGTTTCATCCGATGCCGTTAATCCCTGCACCAAAAGATCCAATATTCCATCGCCGTTGAAGTCAGCCTGGTAACACACGCCATTAGGGGTCTTTGGTGCTGTTGGCACTGGCACAAGCAGGTCGTCAAGCCCAATCAGAATAATTGGTTCTACTTTAAATAGGCCGCAGCTTACTGGACTGATTGCCGCATGTGTTACTGAGCTAAACAGTGCAGAGTAAAACGCCACAATCAACATGAGAGTAATGCGCGAGAGTGCCTTCATAACCGAACCCCTGATTTTTTATTTTGTAGTTATGCGACATTGTCTTGCGTTAACAGTGACATTATCGAGTTTAGTTTTTCCCCGATATCAATATCGATTAGGCAGCATTAGTCTTATGCATTTTGAATGCGAACAATAAAATACTGCGAGATAATTAAGGAAGCGAATTGGTTTTGTTTCAGAAATAAAACAAACTAACACCCACGACAGTTTTGACCCCATTCAAAACACCTACGCCAGAATTTTTTATTTATGGCTTTGTATAAACGATGCAAATAGACCATGTCAATTTTTTTTGGCTCTTTTAAAAAAAACCCAGCGGGTTTATCGGGTTTATATGGATAGCAGCGTTACAAACGCCACGGCATACTCATGTTCATCCGAGATACTGAGGTGGCGGGTGCCAATCCCAAGTTCACGGCAAAGCTCTTCAGCACGGTCACTCACTTCGATAAGTGGCCGGCCCTTTGGGTCATGGCCCACGGCGATATGGCGGAGTGAGAGTCCATCACGAAAACCAGTGCCCATCGCTTTGGCCATCGCTTCTTTGGCGGCGAAGCGTTTGGCGAGATAACTGGCGGGCCGGGCGGCGTTACGAAAGCCATCCAATTCGGAATCGGCAAGAATACGTTGCGCGAATTTATCACCATGACGTTCCAGCCCCTGTTCGATTCTGGAGATGGCGACGATGTCGGTGCCAATACCAAAGATCACCCGCGCCGTGCCTCCAGCATCAGGCGCTTCATCTCCTGCACGGCGGGTTGCAGTCCGGTGAAGATGGCGCGGCCGATGATGGCGTGGCCGATGTTAAGTTCACGCAGCTGAGGGATGGCGGCTATGGTGCTGACATTCTGATAGTTGAGGCCATGCCCGGCATTGACACACAATCCTGCTGCCGTTGCGTATTCGGCTGCGGCCACAATGCGCTGATACTCTGTCTGTTTGGCATGGTGATCTTGCAGATCGGCAAAGTGACCAGTGTGAATTTCAATCACGGGGGCTCCAACTTCAATTGCGGCATCAATTTGGGCCAGATCAGGGCCGATGAAGAGTGAAACACGAATGCCGGTAGCAGTGAGACGTTGGCAGGCATCACGAATGCGGGACTTTTGCCCCAGTACATCTAAGCCACCTTCGGTGGTTAGCTCTTCGCGACGTTCTGGTACCAGGCAGCAATCTTCTGGTTTGATTTTCTCGGCGAAGGTCAGCATCTCATCGGTAACAGCCATTTCCAGATTCATGCGCGTCAGCAGAATCCCTTTGAGCGCCTCGACATCGCGCTCCTGAATGTGACGACGATCTTCGCGCACATGCAGTGTGATGAGATCAGCCCCGGCTTGCTCCGATTCTATCGCCGCTTGAATTGGATCGGGATAACGTGTGCCACGCGCCTGACGCAGGGTGGCCACATGGTCAATATTCACACCAAGAAACATTGTCTATCTCCAGCAGGTTTTACTTAATCAAGCCCTGCGCATGCGCAGCAGCCTCAGTTGTTCGTTGTAAATCTATTATCAGTTGGCGACTCTGCAGCGGGCGTCCACCCAGATGCTGTTCGAGCGCGGCGCGCATCAACCGTTTAGCGTCGCGCAATACGTCGACATCATTCAGTCTACCCTCGGCCAGTGCCAACAGCGACCGTCCCCGCACCACCAACACATCACATATTACATCGATTACTGGCAACGGCCCTTCGCCCAAGCGGTAGCTGTAGTTGAGTGCGGGATCAATCGCTGCACCTGTCGCGACATCATGCTCCAACACTAGACCATAACCAATCTCTTGCAGCAGTTGCATCTCAAATAATCGTAGCAGTTGTTGCAGCTGTTGGCGCCCTTCGGCATCGTCACTCAACAGACTCAGTTGATTCAGGAGTGAGTGGTAATAATCGAAGAGTTCGGGATGGGGATCGTGGCGATGCAGCAGTCGCATCATTAGTTCATTGATATAAAAGCCACTTAGCAGCATATGGCCCTTAAGTGCGTGGGCCGTAGCGCTTATCTCCGCGTCCACCACTGTGCCCAGTTCACCACGTCCAGACCAGGAGAGCAGCAGCGGCACAAAGGGTTGCAGCAATGATTGCCAACGCCCTTTGGGCTTGCGCACGCCGCGGGCTATCAGGCCAATGCGGCCATGATGGGGGCTGAACACCTCTAGCAGTAAGCCACTGTCCTGATAGGGGCGCTGATGCAGGACGTAGGTGGCTTCCAGAGAGATGCGCGGTGACACTAATTATTCGTCCGTATACCCCAGACTACGCAGGGCGCGTTCATTGGCAGACCAACCTTCTTTCACCTTGACCCAGAGCTGCAGGAAAACCTTCTGTTCGAGTATATTTTCAAGATCAATGCGCGCTTCCTGTCCGACCTTCTTCAGCCCTGCGCCACCTTTGCCAATGACAATCGCTTTTTGGCCATCACGTTCAACCCAGATTAAGGCGGCGATGTTGACGAGGCCTTCCTCCACCTCATAGGACTCAATCTCTACGGTCATTTCGTAGGGGAGCTCCTGCCCAAGCTGACGCGTCAATTTTTCGCGCACGATCTCGGCGGCGATGAAACGCATGCTGCGATCGGTAACCTGATCCGCAGGAAAGTGCGGCGGGCCGCAGGGCATCAGTTTTTCAACCTCAGTCTCCAGCGACTCGACGTTCTCGCCGCTTTTGGCCGAGAGCGGAACGATGGTGTGAAAATCCATCCGCTGCGACAGCTTCGCCAGATGAGGCAACAACTGCTCAGGCTCTAACCGGTCAATCTGATTAACCACCAAAATCACCGGCGCGCCAGCGTCCTTAACCCGCTCCAATACCAGCTCATCTTCATCGGTCCACTTGTTTCCGGCCACCACAAACAGCACGACATCAACCCCCTGCAACGCGGTGGTCGCTGCCTGATTCAGGTAGCGATTCATCGCCTTGCCACTTGGTTTGTGCAATCCTGGGGTATCAACATAAATCACCTGACACCCTTCAGTGGTATTAATCCCCTGAATGCGATGGCGGGTGGTCTGTGGTCGCCGCGAGGTGATGCTAATTTTCTGCCCGAGAATACGGTTCATCAGTGTTGATTTGCCGACGTTGGGGCGGCCAACAATCGCGGCAAACCCGCAACGGAAATTTTCAGGACTATTTTGTTCAGGCTCAATCACTATCATTTATCCAGTTGAGGCGGAGCGGCCAGCCGCTTCCGTTAATATTTTAAGCATTTTTTTTGCAGCGCTCTGCTCGGCCTTGCGACGGCTGCTGCCATGGCCCGAGATGCGCTCTTTCATTGTCTCCACCACACACTCTATATAAAAGGTCTGGATATGGGCCTCACCCTCGACCTTGACCAAATCATAGAGAGGCAATGGCAGTTTGCGCGATTGCATAAACTCTTGCAGCCGAGTTTTGGGATCT
>JAYUTP010000256.1:0-12474 GCA_043755075.1 Tenderia sp. (SeqCode) | reverse complement strand
ACCTGGCTGCACGCCGTCGCCGATATCAATGAACAGCTCACGCATCTCATTTACAGCCGCTTCATCAATCAGACCTCCAGCGAATGGTTGAAGGAGTATCCTCGCTACTTCAAAGCCATCAACCTGCGGCTGGAAAAGCTCGCTGGCGGAGAAGCGCGTGACCGCGTTAACATTCAGGAGATAAAATCGCTGTGGCAGGCCTATTTCGACCGCAAACAAAAACACGAAAAACAGGGCGTAGTGGATGTTGAGCTTGAAACCTATCGCTGGATGATCGAAGAGCTGCGTGTCTCCCTCTTTGCGCAGGAGCTGAAGACCAAGCTGCCGGTCTCAGCGAAAAGGGTTAAGAAACAGATGGAGTTGGTGGCGTGAAAGTAGTTGGTGCGATTAAGCGATAACCACAGGTGGTTGAATTGGAATGGTTAGCCGTGTAGGGTGCCCAAAACGCTTCGCAGGGCCTGCCCCGCGAAGCGTTTTGGGCACCTTACAACTGACCTATTCAATAGCTTGAAGAAAAAATGAGTCACGTAGGGTGGACACGTATTTTGTGTCCACGCGGGATAGGCTCTGCCGCTCCCATAACAGAAGGTATCACCTGTTTTGATGCCGGTTTAATATACTAACTGTCGATCATGTATGGTTGATCTAGTCTTCATTCATGCTATCTAATCTTTACGGAGTTTCTGTCATGACCGAACCGGTGCGCCTTTCAAAACGATTGATCGAGTTGATTCAGTGCTCGCGCAATGAGGCTGAGCAGTACATCGAAGGCGGCTGGGTGCTGGTGGATGGTGAGGTGGTGGATGAGCCGCAGTTCAAGGTTGAGGACGAGACGGTGGAGCTGCACCCCGATGCGGTGCTGACGCCGGTCGAACCGATGACGCTGCTGTTGCACATGCCGACCCCCTATAACCTCGCCGATCCTACCGGGCCGCTCAAGCTGATGACTCCGGAGACGCGCTCGGAGGATGATCCTTCTGGTTTTCGTACCCTCAAACGCCACTTTGCCCGGCTGATGCCGACGATGCCGCTGGAGGCGGGTGCCACGGGTTTGCTGGCTTTTACGCAAGATCGGCGCGTGGTGACACGGCTGGTGGATGATGCTGAGAAAAATGAGCAGGAATACAACGTCGATGTGAGTGGCACGATTGTGGCGAAGGGTCTGGTTAAGCTCAATCGCAGCATGACGCTAAATGGCTGGCCGCTGGCACCTGCCAAAGTGAGCTGGCAGAGTGAAACCCGGCTGCGCTTTGCGCTGAAAAATGTCCGTGCTGGGCAGATTGAATTTATGTGCAAGAGCGTGGGGCTGACAGTGGTGGCGATGAAGCGCATCCGTATTGGCCGTGTGCCGATGGGGCGATTGCCACTCGGGCAGTGGCGTTATCTGCCACAGGGAATATTGTTCTGATGGATGATAACGTTGTTGAATATCGCCAGCTGGTAAAACATTACATCAGTCAGCTCGATAAGTTGGTTATCGCTGGTTTGCCGCCCTACGAGGATCATCGTCGTGAGGTGGTTTTGGTGGATGATCACAACTTGGCGCTTGCCGTGCATGATCTGCTTGAGCAGCGCTATCTCGGTTTTGATACCGAATCAAAACCGAACTTTCGCAAAGGTGAGGTGAGCAATGGTATTTCGATTCTGCAGATCAGCTCCGCCACCCGCTGTTACATCTTTCAACTGAACAGAATCAGCGATGCGTCGGCGCTGGGCGAGATTATTGGCAGTCAGAGGATCATCAAAATTGGTGTTGGGCTTAAAGATGATCTGAGCAAGCTGCGCGGCAAGCATAAATTTATCCCCGCCGCCTTTGTTGATATGGGTGTGATCTTTCGTAGCTTTGGCCGCCGCAATAGCCTCGGTTCAAAACAGCTGGTGGCGTTGGTATTAAACAAGCGGCTGCGGAAGAGCAAAAGCGCCACCACGTCTAACTGGGCGGTGGAGAAACTGTCGCCGTTGCAGATCGAATATGCCAGTGATGATGCCTTCTCTAGTGTTGACGCCTATCTGCGGTTGCGCGAGGTGTTTGCGCCTTACACGGAGCAGCTTGATAAGAGTGTGGTGAAATTGCTGGATTTGTAGTCTCGGCCCATCCTTTCTACTCGATCCCCTCGCGCGCCTCCTGCTCACGACGGCGGCGATCCAGCTCCTCTTCCCGGGCGTCGTCAATCACCTTCATGACATCGTCAATGTCGGCGGCGATGGTGCTTTCGGCAAAATAACCGGTGAGCTTGATCTCGGGGGTAAGTGTGCCACTTTCATAGTGATCCCATATCTCATTGGCATAAGAGGTGCTGAGTAGTTCCGGGGCGTAATTGCCAAAATAGTTACTCATGTTGTTGACGTCACGTGTCAACATCATGCGGGCGCTGTTGTTGCCAGCGGCGTTGACGGCCTGAGGCAGGTCGATAACGACGGGGCCACCTGGATCGATCAGGACGTTGAATTCGGAGAGGTCGCCGTGGACCAGCCCGGCACAAAGCATGCGCACAATTTCGGTGATGAGGCGGTCGTGATACTCAAGCGCTTGTTCGGCGCTGAAGCTCACTTCGCTGAGGCGTGGTGCGGCGTGCCCGTCGCCATCGGTGATTAACTCCATCAGCAGTACACCATCGACGAAGCTGTGGGGCTGTGGCACCCGCACACCAGCGGCAGCGAGGCGGTAGAGGGCATCGACCTCGGCGCTGAGCCACGCCTCTTCGCTCTCTTTCTGGCCGTAGCTGGTGCGTTTTTCCATGGCGCGGGCGCGGCGACTGTTGCGCACCGTTCTGCCTTCCTGGTATTGCACAGCCTGTTTGAAACTACGTTTGTTGGCCTCTTTATAAACCTTGGCGCAAAGGATTATCTCACCCTTGCGGACCATGTAGACCTGAGCCTCTTTGCCGCTCTTGAGCTGGCAGATGATCTCGTCGATCAGGCCGTCTTCGAGCAGTGGTTGTAATCTTTTGGGAATCTTCATGGGTCCTACTGGTCGCTGTTGTCTATGGTGTCAGGCACTCTGATTTTCTGCCTATTCCTGTTGTCGCATGAACTCTGCGGCGATGATGGCGAAAGCGACGGAGACGTTCAGGCTCTCAACCAAGCCACTGCCGGGAATCTTGATGGTGGCATCGGCCTGCTTACGCAGGGTGGCTGAGACACCGCTCTGTTCGGCCCCCATGACCAACAGGGTCCGTTTGGGGAGCGCTGTGGCGTAAACCGCCTTGCCATCGGCCGCAGTGGTGAGGATAGCAAAATCGAGCTTTTTTAGCTCTGTCAGCGTGCGATTCACCTCATTTACGGGCACCAGTTTGACATGTTCAGCGCCTCCCTCGGCCACGCGGCAGGCGGAGGGCGAGAGTTTGGGCAGTCGCCCCGCCTCGCCCAGCAGGTATTCGATGCCGAAGTGGGCGCAGGTGCGAACGATAGCGCCAAGGTTGTGGGGATTCTCAACGCCGTCAAGATAGCCGACTAGCACGGCATCGCGGCGCTGGCTGAGTGCAGCCTTGCACTGGGCAAAGCTGACGCTCTCCGGCTCTCGCGCCAGCAGGCAGATCCCTTGATGGTGGATTGACTCGGTAAGCCGCTCCAGATCCTCATTGCTGACGATGTGGTAGGCGCGGCGGGTAGTGGCAGCCCACTTGAGCAGAGCTGAAAATGATTTGAGTGTCTGTTCTGTGACATAGATGCGTATCACATCATCGGGACGTTTTTGCCACAGCGCCAGGCAAGCAGCAACGCCGTAATATTTGAGCTCTTTGCGAGATGACACGATTCTAGTGCTGTAAGCGGTGGTAGCGGGGCGTTTATTGCCTGAGCGGGCGGGGCTTTTTTTAGTCACAGTATCGAACCTGAAATTGAGAGGGCTTAGGATACACCAGCTGCCAGGCGGGTTTAAAAACTGTAGGCGAGGGTGACGGTGCTTTTTCTATCACTCTTCTGGACACCTGTAGGTGCTTTTGATGTGTATTGCAGGGTATAGGTGAGCTTGACTGCCAGTGAGCCGTTGAGCTTGTTTTTGAATGTGGTGGCAGAGCTGAAGATGTTGGCGCTGTCGGCGGTGTTGGCGATTTCGGCACCCAGCTCCTCTGACAGATTGGTCTCTTTGTCGATATTCCAGGAGAGATCACCATTCAGCCACACCACGTTTTCGTAGTTGGTGACTGCATTGTTGGGTCTGCTTTGACGTGAGCCAGGGCCGGTCTCTAGATCGAGCACCACACTGTCGTTGGCGATGATGCGCTGGCCATAGCCCACTGCTTCGCTGGCGCGATAGTCGTAGCCGCTAAATCTCTCGCTATCATATTTAATTAGGCCAAAGATGTATTGACGGTTATCAATCTTGAATTTGGATTTGGCACTGGCAGTGTAATGCTCGGCGGTGGTAATGGATTTATCCTGACTATGCATGGCCTCCAGCGTTCCCTTGTGGCGCCAGTGGGTGCGCTCATTGATGGTCTTGGCCCTGGCGTTGATGGCTGCGGTGTTGGTGTTGCCACCTGTCGTCAGATAGCCCAGCTCCACCTCACTGTTCCAAGTACTAGAAACGGCATCTTGAGCGTGGACGAGCAGGAAGGTCAATAGGGTGTAGGAGTAGACGATGGCTGCTGGTATGACTTTCATCTGATGAACCTTTGGTGGTGCTGTCGAGTTGAAATAGCTCAACTCGCTGAATTCTTCCTAATACCTCTATTTTATCGGGTTTGATGCCGCTTTTCCTGAATATTAAAGAGGATGCCTGATGCTCATTGGTGGGTTTTGAATGGGGGGAGTTGTCGTATTTTCTAGTAAAAACAATGCTATTTATCGTTTTTTCGATTTATTTTAGTCAATTTTTGCGCGGCTGCTGTCGATACCCTGAATAGGTGGGTGATTTCTGGTGAGATTGCCTCTGCTAGTGTGATCGTTGCGGTTTTGGCGCATGGCCTCGGAGGAGGCTAAAGCATCTTTTCCGCTATGGAAGCGGCCGTTACGTGTGGAGACAAGGCCTGTGGCCAGATGGTTGAATATTATTTTATGCGGCTGTTGCCTACTCTGGGGTAGTGGAGTCCAGGCAGCACTGTTGCGTGCCGAGACCAGCGTGGCATTGCCACACATACCTGCGGCAGTGGTGGCGCGAGACATGAATTGGAACAACGTTCCTGATCTGGTGATTGCCAATCCTGCTACCAATACTGTTAGCGTGTTAACCAACAGCGGCGTACCAACGTTTGGGACGATCTATGAATATGCGGTGGGCACTGGTCCGAGGGCGTTGGTGCTGGCTGATTTTTCCGGTGATGGTTATATCGATGTTGCGGTGGCTAATCAGAATGGTAATAGTATCTCCATCCTTAATAATAGGGCGGTGTCAGGGGTTGAGTTTAATGCCGCCGTTTCCTATGCCGCAGGCACCGGGCCGGTGGCCATTGTGGCGGGACTTTTTAATAATGATCTGTTCAATGATCTGGTGGTGGTGAATCCGCCAACCAACTCGATCTCGGTACTTTTCAACAGTGGGTCAGGTATTTTTCCAACAACGATTAGCTACGGTGTTGGTAGCTTGCCGGTCGCGGTTGCGGCGGCTGACTTTGATGGCAATGGCGCGCTCGACCTGGTGGTGGCAAATCAAGGCAATAATACGATTTCGTTGCTAATGAATGATGGTAATGGCGGTTTTGCCGCGCCCGTCAGTTACGGCGCTGGGGATTCACCGTCGGCCATCGCCTTGCTGGATGTGGATCATAACGGCACGATTGATATCGCGGTTACTAATGCCACGGCGGCGACTGTGTCATGGTTGAGTAACAGCGGTAATGGCGTCTTTCAGTTTGTCGCTTCCTACAGCGTGGGCACTACGCCAACAGCGCTGGTGGCCGTGGATATGAATGGCGATGGTTATGATGATCTGGCGGTGGCCAATGAGGGATCGAACACGGTATCACTGCTGGAGAATAATCGTGACAGCAGCTTTGCCGCCGCAGTGACGGCAGCAGTGGGAATAACACCGGTTTCGATTGCGGCGGCGGATCTGGACTTCGATGGTGACAATGATCTTATGACCGTTAACTCTGGCTCAACGACGTTGTCGTTGGTGATGAACGATACTGATTTTCATCCCGACCAATTCACCTTCGTCGATCAAGTGGATGTGCCCTTGAGTAGCTGGGTTGAGTCAAATGTGGTGACGCTGACTGGCATGACCGGGTGGCGCCGGATTGCCGTGAGCGGCGGTGAGTATTCGATCTCAACTGATAGCGGCGTGACTTGGTCGCCTTGGTCTAGCGCCTCGTCCGCCGTGATCACGGCGGGGCATCAGCTTAAGTTGCGTCTTGTCAGTTCAGCACAGGGGCATGTCAATACGACGGTGTTAGTCAATATAGATAGTGTGCACGATATCTTCACTGTTAAAACTATTGGTGATGTAGCGCCAGACCCATTTTCGTTTATTGACCAGAGTGGCGTGGCGTTAAACATGTCGATAACATCCAACATAATTACCATCACCGGTATTGATGTTGACTCGACCATCTATGTGATTGGCGGCGTCTATCGCATCAATGGCGGACTCTATACCACCGCTGTCGGAACCGTTTCCAATAACGACACAATAGAGCTGTTACTGACCTCTTCGGCATTGAGTGGTGGGGTGGTGGATATGCTGGTGAGCATCGGTGATATCACCGATACGTTTACTGTCACCACGCGGACAAAGAGCGAATCCGGGGCAGGGGGGGGTGGTGCGCTGGAAGTGGCGTGGTTGATTCTGCTGGGGCTATTGTGTTGTCGGCGCTGCACCCCTTGATCAAAATTATGAACAAGCTCTTAGTGCAGACTGCCCGGCATTGCTAGCCCAAACGGCGCGACGGTGGCGGTGAAGTGTTCACCAGTGGTGGCTTGCATATCGTAGTAACCTTGCATGGCACCGACAGGTGTTTCGAGCATGACACCGCTGCTGTATTCGTAACTATCGCCGGGGTTGAAGTAGGGCTGCTCGCCGATCACCCCTTCACCATGAACCTCTTGCACCTTGCCGTTGGCATCGGTGATATGCCAGTGACGGTGAGTCAATTTGGCCGGTACGTTGCCAGTGTTGCGGATGGTGATGGTGTAGCCAAAAACGTAGCGGTTACTCGCTGGCTCAGATTGCTCTGGGAGGAAGTAGGCGCGGGTTTCAATCTCTATTTGTTTAGTATTGTCGATCATAAAACTAATTATACTTAATCCACATATTTTTCCATACGACTATTTTTAAAGCACAAAAGTGTTGCTAATAAACGACGTATGTGGACCAGTTAAACTGGGCTGACATTGTTGCAATACGACAGTTATGCGAGGGAGAGATTCAATGAGCGTTGTTATTTATCACCATCCTCACTGTTCAAAATCGCGGGAGACGCTGCAACTGTTACAGGCGCACGGGATTGAACCGGAGGTGGTCGAGTATCTGAAAAATCCGCCCAGCAAGGCCCGCCTCAAGCAGCTGCTGAAGATGCTGGGGTTGCAGCCGCGCGAGCTGATGCGCCAAAAGGAGCCTGAGTATGTGGCGTTGGGGCTCGACGATCCGGCGTTGAGCGACGAACAGCTGGTGGAGGCGCTGCTGGCCTACCCCACGCTGATCGAGCGGCCGATTGTGGTGAAGGGTGACAAGGCGGCCATTGGCCGACCGCCGGAACAGGTGCTGGAGATCCTTTGAGGGATTGACCGTGAGCGGCGAGCTTAATGCCGATCGCCGCCGCAACTTTGCCGGGCCGCACCTGCTCTCTGTCAGAGTGATTAAGATTCAGCTGTCCGCCTTTATCTCGCGCCTAGCCAGAAGGGTGATATTGTTGCTATCAATGACTTGGATACGTTACTGAGCTATTCAGACACACCCTAAATTTGTTCTGGAGTTGATCAATCGACATGAATGTACAGAAATCCCCCCCCTATGAGGCGCTGGGGCCGGATCTGATTTTGGATGCCGTGGAGTCGCAGGGGTGGCGCTGTAATGGCCGCTTTCTGGCGCTCAACAGTTACGAGAACCGCGTCTACCAGATAGGCATCGAAGACGCCCCGTCTCTAGTGGCCAAATTCTATCGCCCACAGCGTTGGAGTGATGCCGCGATCCTGGAAGAGCACGCCTTTGCCAATGAGCTGGTGGAGCAGGAGATCCCAGTAGTGGCACCGCTGCCCAATGCACAAGGTGAAACGCTGCACCAATTCGCCGGATTCCGCTTTGCTCTGTTTCGCAGTGTCGGCGGCCGCCATCCCGAGCTTGATCGTGATGAACATATGGAGTGGGTGGGGCGCTATCTGGGGCGTATTCATGCAGTTGGGTCGCGGGGCAAATTTGTGCAGCGGCAACGGCTCGATGTTGACAACATGGCGGTGGCCTCCTACCAATTTTTACTGGCTGAGGGCTTTATCCCGGCAGACCTGCTGCTCGCCTATCGCACCATTGCTGAAGATGTGGTGAAGGCGATCAAGGCTCGTTTTGAGATGGTTGGGTCGTTACGCAATTTGCGTCTGCATGGCGATTGCCACGCCGGCAATGTGCTCTGGAGTGATCAGGGGCCACTCTTTGTTGACCTTGATGACTGTATCACCGGTCCGGCAGTACAGGACTTGTGGATGCTGCTTTCGGGTGATCGTAGTGATATGGAGCATCAGCTCTCCGTCATGATGCGCGGCTATGAACAGTTTTTTGAGTTTGATCCGGTCGAGTTGTTATTGGTGGAAGCGCTGCGCACCCTGCGCATGTTGCACTACTCCGCCTGGTTGGCGCGACGCTGGCATGATCCGGCCTTTGTGATGGCCTTCCCCTGGTTCAATACCCCACGTTATTGGGAAGATCAGATCCTGGCATTACGCGAACAATTGTCGGCGTTTGATGAGCCAAGCTTAACTTTGCGCTAGCCGCCTAGTTCTGTCGGGAGTGTGAGGGGCTTTTCCTGTTTCTCTGCTCTTGCCGCCGCTGTTACAATTGCTACAGTTTAATCTCGGTATTTTTCCATGAGCCAGGCCACTCCCGAAGCGCCCAAGGTGGAGCTTTATACCAGCCGCTATTGCGGCTACTGCATGCGTGCCAAGACGTTGCTCGAGCAAAAGTCGGTTGTTTATGTGGAATACCTGCTCGACGAGCAACCGGAGTTGCGTCCAGTAATGATCGAGCGTTCCGCCGGCAGCAGCAGCGTGCCACAGATCTTTATCAGTGGTCGCCATATTGGCGGTTGTGATGATCTCTACCAGTTGGAGAGGCGCGGCATGCTGGATGGTCTGCTTGGACGTGGTGATCAAGCGCCGTAATGGCACACGAATTTAATGCCGGATGCCGCATCCTGCCTGCTGAATATATGGAGAGTTAGCACTATGAAGATTGGTACCCCGTTATCCCCCTCGGCCACCCGCGTGATGCTGCTGGGCAGCGGTGAGCTGGGCAAAGAGGTGATTATCGCCCTGCAACGCCTCGGCGTGGAGGTGATTGCCGTTGACCGTTATGCCGATGCCCCCGGCCATCAGGTGGCCCATCGCGCCCATGTGATCGACATGACTGATGGTGCGGCGCTGCGCCGTCTGGTGGAGCAGGAGCGGCCGCACTTCATCGTGCCCGAGATCGAGGCGATTGCTACCGACATGTTGGCGGAGATTGAACGCGATGGTCTGGCTGAGGTGATCCCCACCGCCCGCGCCACTCAGCTCACCATGAACCGAGAGGGGATTCGCCGCCTCGCCGCCGAAGCGCTGGAGCTGCCGACCTCCAACTACGGTTTTGCCGACACCCTCAATCAGGCCAAGATGGCGATCGACAGCACCATCGGTTATCCCTGCCTGATGAAGCCGGTGATGTCCTCCTCCGGCAAGGGGCAGACCTTTATTGAAGGACCACATGAGGTGGCGGCGGCGTGGGAGTGCGCCATGAGCGCCGGGCGGGTAAAGGGCGGCCGGGTGATTGTCGAATCCTTCATCGACTTCGATTTTGAGATCACTCTGCTGACAGTGCGCGCCGTGGGTGAAAATGGTGAGGTGCAAACCACTTTCTGCGAGCCCATCGGCCATGTTCAGGTAAAGGGTGATTATGTTGAGAGCTGGCAGCCGCAGGGCATGACCCCGCTGGCGCTGGAAAAGGCGCAGCAGATCGCCAAGGCGGTGACCGATAGCCTCGGTGGGCGCGGCATCTTCGGTGTCGAGCTGTTCGTAAAAGGCAGTCAGGTCTGGTTTAGCGAAGTCAGCCCGCGTCCCCACGACACTGGCATGGTCACCATGATCAGCCAGTATCAAGATGAATTTGTCCTGCACGCGCGCGCTATTTTGGGGCTGCCGGTGGATGCGCGGTTGCGTTCACCCGGCGCCAGCGCGGTGATTTACGGCGGCCTGGAGCAGGTCGGTATCGCCTTCGAAGGGGTGGCCGAGGCGCTGCGTGTGCCCGAGAGCGATATCCGCCTCTTCGGTAAGCCCGAGTCCTTCGCGCGTCGCCGCATGGGGGTGGCGCTGGCCTCCGCCGACAACGTCAACGAGGCGCGAATCCGGGCCAAACGTGCCGCCAGTCTGGTTAAACCGGTCGCGCAATAGCCGGCTAATCGAGTCATGCAGAAGGGGAGCTGCGGCTCCCTTTCTGTTTTTCTGCGAGGCACTTTAGCCGCGCTTGATTAAAGCGCCGTCAGGGCAGGCGCTACTGCCGAGTGCTCCGCCTCAACATCGCCTCTGCGCCCTATCCGCAGGTCAATGGTCGTGCAAAAAAGTGTGGCATGATGATGACGATCAATAATTTCTGATTGTGGTCGATAACCAGTGAGTGGCTGTTGTTACTGCCCCTCCCGATAGCGTCTTTCCTGGTTGCAGGACGCAACCGTTGTCGACTAAAAAAGAGGGTTGGATTAGCGCGGCATGCACGACGGTTTTTGTGGATGGCAAACGGAATTGGCGTTCATTCGAGGAGAGACATAAATGCCTATTGAAGCGCGTGAACTGGTAAAAGGTATTGGCAAGCTGGCATCGTTGCCGGAAGTCTGTGTCAGGGTCAATGAGATGGTCGACGACCCTCGCAGCTCAGCAGCGGCCATCGGTAAGGTGATTAGTCGTGACACCGCGCTGACAGCGCAGCTGCTGCGCTTGGCTAATAGTTCGTTCTACAACTTTCCCTCCAATATCAGCACCATTTCACGGGCGATTACGGTTATCGGTGAACGCGAGTTGCGTTATCTGGTACTGGCCCTCTCGGCGGTGCGCACCTTCTCCAGCATCCCCATTGAGCTTAGCAATATGGCCAGCTTTTGGCGCCACAGTGTTTATTGTGCGGTGCTGGCGCGGGCGATCGCGGCGCGTTGTCACGTACTTCACAGCGAGCGGTTATTTGTGGCCGGGCTGCTGCACGATATTGGAAAGTTGGTGATTATGCATCGTGTGCCGGAGTTGGCGCGGGAGGCGCTACAACGCGCCCAAGATGGCGATGAGGAGCTACATGAAGTTGAACAGGAAGTGTTGGGGTGTGATCACGCCGCTGTTGGCCGGGTATTGTTGGAACAGTGGAAGCTACCCTCGGTGCTGTGTGAGGCCGTTGGCTGTCACCACAATATCGCGGCGGCTGAAGAGGCGCGGCTCGACGCGGCCATTGTCCATATCGCCAACGTTTTCGCCAATCGCGCCGAACTGTCAGGCGATCACGATGGCCCGTTGCCGCAGATCGATCCGTTGGCGTGGGAGTTGACCGCACTGGATGAGTCGATGCTGGAGACACTTGCCGACGAGGTGGCACCCATGTTTGCCGAGTCGTGGGCAATGATTCAACCGTCGGTGCGCCACGCATAATATGTTTCAGAAATAAAAAAGGGATGGCTTCATAACCATCCCTTGATCATTACGCTATTACATCTCAAAAATAAAATACTGGAGAATTCGCTCCTGTGGCCAGAAACCACTGCTGGGAGACTCAGTAACTACATGATACGAAGAATACAATACCTTTCCTGCTCCGTGATTAAATAAAATCGTTAAAGGCTTGTTTCCTGATTCATCAAATCCCCAACCAACGGGGCCGGTAACCCAGCCCTTGGTACTGGCTGCGGCACCCGTGTGGATGCCATTCATTACCCCCCAGCCGTCTGCGAAACCGGTAACACGTACTGTGCCGTCTGAGTTACGACAAGACCCACCCTCGCAAGTTACGTTATTTAGCCAGCTAGTTAATTGGCTATCATTGACGGTTGCATTTGAAGTGATGCCGCCGGTTCCCCATTCGGCCTCATCGGCCCACTCTGGCATGGTTTCGAGAACATCATCACTGCCTAAAAAATCGATATATTCAGGAAATGCCTGTTCGACAAAGTCATAAGAGAGATCGGTGATATACAGTTTGCCACCCTCGTTAACGTACGCACGCAATAAAGCAAGTTTATCTGGGTCTGCCAATATCTGTTCTTCGTAAGCATTTCCGCAATGGCGCGCTCAAAAACCAAGTGCAACATTTTCAGGGGATAATGTTGCATGGGAAAAAACTACGATCAATTGAGCATTGAAGAGCGAACAATGATACAG
>JAYUTP010000255.1:0-5630 GCA_043755075.1 Tenderia sp. (SeqCode) | reverse complement strand
CATCCACTCACGTCTGCTTGAGCGCGCTGCTCGTGTAAGCGTTGACTATGTAGAGCGCCACACCAATGGTGCAGTGAAGGGTAAGACAGGTTCATTGACTGCTTTGCCAATCATCGAAACCCAGGGTGGTGACGTTTCCGCATTCGTTCCGACCAACGTAATCTCGATCACTGACGGCCAGATCTTCCTTGAAACAGACCTCTTCAATGCCGGTATTCGGCCTGCGATTAATGCGGGTCTGTCAGTATCGCGTGTTGGTGGTGCAGCTCAGACCAAGATCATCAAGAAGCTAGGCGGTAGTGTCCGTCTTGATTTGGCCCAGTATCGTGAACTGGCGGCATTTGCTCAGTTTGCTTCTGATCTTGATGAAACAACACGCAAGCAGATCGAACGTGGTCAGCGTGTTACTGAACTGATGAAGCAGAAGCAGTACAGTCCGCTCTCCACGGCTGAAATGGGCTTCTCACTGTTTGCTGCCAACCAGGGTTTCTTGGATGATGTTGATGTGAAGAAGGTTGTTGATTTTGAAGCAGCCATGCACTCTTACATCAATGCTAACTGCGTAGACTTGGTGAAACGTCTTAACGATACCGCTGATTATAACGATGAGATCGCCGGTCAGATGCGTGGTGCCTTGGAGAAATTCAAGTCCACCAGCACTTGGTAACGGGGGCCTGAGCTATGGCAGTCGGTAAAGAGATTCGTACGAAGATCAAAAGTATTCAAAATACTAAAAAAATCACTCGTGCAATGGAGATGGTCGCAGCAAGCAAGATGCGCAAAGCGCAACAGCGCATGCAAGCATCTCGTCCCTATGCACAGAAGATTCGCGCTGTGATTGGGCATCTTGCTCAGGCCCATCCTGAGTACCCTCACCCATATCTACAGGAGAAGACAGTTAAGCGAGTCGGCTTGATCGTCGTCACCAGTGACCGTGGCCTTTGTGGTGGCTTGAACACTAACCTGTTCAAAGCGACCATCGGCGCGTTCAAAGTGTGGCGCGACAAAGATGTTGAGGTTGATCTGTGTCTTATCGGTCAGAAAGGTATCAGCTTCCTTAAACGTCTCGGTAATGTTCGCGCTTCTGTCGGTCACCTTGGTGATGCCCCGGGCATCACCACCTTGATCGGTAGCGTTAAGGTGATGCTGGATGCGTTTGATAATGGTGAAATTGATCGCATTGATATTGTTTACAACCGATTTGTAAACACTATGACGCAGAAGCCCACGGTTGAACAGCTGTTACCAGTTCAGGCAGATGAGATTGACAAGGAGCTGCAGCATAGCTGGGATTATCTCTATGAGCCTGATGCCAAAGAGGTGTTGACCGACCTGCTGGTACGTTATGTCGAGTCGCAGGTATATCAGGGTGTGGTCGAAAATATCGCCTGTGAGCAGGCCGCGCGTATGGTGGCGATGAAATCCGCTTCCGATAATGCCGGCGACCTCATTAATGACCTGAAACTGGTTTATAACAAGGCTCGTCAGGCGGCGATTACTCAGGAAATTTCCGAGATTTGTGGTGGTGCTGCGGCAGTTTAGTCGTACCAAGGCTGGTTCATAGCGGAAATTAAAAAATTTAGTATTACCAGTATTCAATATTGCCCGAATTTAATATTGCCGAATTTAATATTGCTAAGAGGAACTGAATCATGAGTTCAGGAAAAATCATCCAAATCATCGGTGCTGTTGTGGACGTTGAGTTCCCCAGTAGTGCGATGCCAAAGATATACGATGCCCTGCTGGTCGACGAAGTTGGTTTGACGCTGGAAGTTCAGCAGCAGTTGGGTGACGGTGTTGTACGTGCTATTGCCATGGGTACTACCGATGGTGTGAAGCGGGGTATTACAGTTAGCAACACGGGTTCTGCGATTTCAGTTCCTGTTGGTGCCAAGACGTTGGGCCGCATCATGGACGTTCTCGGTAACCCTATCGATGAACAAGGCCCAATCGGCGAAGATACCCGGTGGACGATTCATCGCAAGGCTCCTACCTACGAAGAGCTCGCTGCATCTACCGACCTGCTTGAGACCGGTATCAAAGTAATCGACCTGGTCTGTCCATTTGCTAAGGGTGGTAAGGTCGGTCTATTTGGTGGTGCTGGTGTTGGCAAGACCGTTAACATGATGGAGTTGATCCGCAACATCGCCGCTGAGCACAGTGGTTACTCTGTGTTTGCGGGTGTTGGTGAACGTACCCGTGAAGGTAATGACTTCTATCACGAAATGAAGGACAGTGGCGTTCTCGACAAGGTATCACTTGTTTATGGTCAGATGAACGAGCCGCCAGGCAACCGTCTGCGCGTTGCGTTGACTGGCCTGACTATGGCTGAGTATTTCCGTGACGAAGGCCGTGACGTTCTGATGTTTATTGACAACATTTACCGTTACACCTTGGCCGGTACTGAAGTATCTGCGCTGTTGGGCCGTATGCCTTCAGCGGTAGGTTATCAGCCAACACTGGCGGAAGAGATGGGTGTTCTGCAAGAGCGCATCACCTCTACCAAGACCGGCTCAATCACCTCAATCCAGGCTGTATATGTACCTGCGGATGACTTGACTGATCCGTCACCAGCGACCACCTTCGCTCATTTGGATGCGACTGTAGTGTTGTCACGTCAGATCGCCGAACTGGGTATCTACCCAGCGGTTGATCCACTGGACTCTACTTCACGTCAATTGGATCCACTGGTTATCGGCCAGGAGCACTACGATGTTACCCGTTCCGTACAGGGTACTCTGCAGCGTTATAAAGAGCTGAAAGACATCATCGCGATCTTGGGTATGGACGAGCTGTCAGAAGTTGATAAATTGACGGTTTCTCGTGCTCGTAAGATTCAGCGTTTCTTGTCACAGCCTTTCTTTGTTGCAGAAGTGTTCACTGGCTCACCAGGTAAATATGTCTCTCTTAAAGAGACCATCCGTGGCTTCAAGGGCATCGTTGCCGGTGAATACGACCATATGCCTGAGCAGGCGTTTTATATGGTTGGTACCATCGACGAGGCGATTGAAAAAGCCAAGAAGATGGCAGAGAAGAAGTAGTCTCTGTTAGGAGGGATTTATGGCAATGACTATACATGTCGACATCGTAAGCGCAGAAGCAGCGATTTTTTCGGGAACCGCAACTATGTTTTCTGCGTCAGGTGTGATGGGGGAGCTTGGTATTCTCCCTCGCCACAGCCCACTGTTGACCAAGCTCAAGCCGGGGGAAATACGTGTTGATCGTCCAGATGGTAGCAAGGAGTTTTACTACGTCTCTGGCGGCATGCTGGAAGTTCAGCCACACTGCATCACGGTGTTGGCGGATACCGTTATCCGTGCCAAGGATCTGGACGAGGCAGCCGCTATTCATGCCAAGGAGCGTGCTGAGCAATTGTTGAAAGACCAGCAGGGCGATATGGATCTGGCTCAAATCGAGCGAGAGCTGGCCGAGGCTGTAGCACAGCTTCAGGCAATTCAGAAGCTGCGCAAACGTTAAGAGAAACCATACTCAAAACGCTTTGTACCCAAAATACTGTGTGGGGTAGGCTCCGGGCTTGGATTTTTGAAGGGGAAAGACCGTAAGGTCTTTCCCCTTTTTTCGTTTCCCCGTTTCCCCGTTTGCCCGGGCGCGCTGGCTTTACAAATTATTGGTACACTAACGCCCATTCATAAACCTTGAACAGACAGGCAATACAGATTCTATGTTGAGTGTAATTATTCTCGCGGCAGGCCAGGGAACACGGATGCGATCAGCATTGCCAAAGGTGCTGCATCCGCTGGCTGATCGTCCCCTGCTTGAGCATGTCATCGATACCGCTGAGCAGCTCGGCGCTGAAAATGTGCATGTGGTCTACGGCCATGGTGGCGATATCGTTCCTGCCGCGCTTGCCCAGCGTCGGGTTGACTGGATATTGCAGGCTGAGCAGCTCGGTACTGGCCATGCCGTGGCGCAGGCGATGGCTCGCATCAAACCAGGGCGTCAGGTCTTGGTGCTCTATGGTGATGTGCCGCTCACCTCGGTGCAGACGCTCAAAAAGCTGTTGGCCACTGCTGGCAACGATGGTTTTGGTCTGCTGACGGTCAAGCTGAATGATCCTAGCGGCTATGGTCGCATCATTCGTAACAGCAATCATGCGGTGGTACGCATTGTCGAACACAAGGATGCTGCCGAAAACGAACGTCTGGTGAATGAGGTCAATACCGGCATCCTCACTGCCCCAAGTGAGAAGCTGGCAGCGTGGTTGGCGCGGCTCGATAACAAAAATGTACAAGGTGAGTACTACCTTACCGATGTTATTGCCATGGCGGTAGAGGATGGTATGTGTATTAACACCGCCTCACCTGCGGATGAAAAAGAGGTGCTCGGTGTCAATAACAAGCGCCAGCTGGCCGAGCTTGAGCGCCACTACCAGATGATGCAAGCCAATCGTTTGATGGATGCCGGTGTCACGTTACGTGATCCTGCGCGTCTCGACATCCGTGGCACGGTTGGTTGTGGTCGTGATGTGGTTATCGATATCAATGTGATTTTCGAAGGCAAGGTCACCCTCGGCAGTGATGTGAAGATCGGTCCCAACTGCCTTATTAGCAACAGCACCATTGGTGATGGTGTCACCATCTTCGCCAATACCGTGATCGAAGCAGCGATGATCGGCAGTGGCAGCCGCATCGGCCCTTTTGCTCGCATTCGTCCTGAGACAGTGCTTGCTGAAGAGGCCCACATCGGAAATTTTGTGGAGATCAAAAAAGCCGTGATTGGCAAAGGTTCCAAGGTCAACCATCTCAGTTATATTGGTGATGCCAAGGTCGGCATGAATGTAAACATCGGTGCCGGTACCATTACCTGTAACTATGATGGTGCCAACAAACATCTCACCGAGATTGGCGATAATGTGTTTGTCGGTTCCGATACGCAACTGGTCGCGCCCCTCAAGGTAGGTGATGGCGTCACCATTGGTGCAGGTTCTACCATCACTAAAGATGTCGAGGCAGGTGTGTTGGCGCTGAGCCGTAGTAAGCAGCAGAGCATCGCAGGCTGGAAGCGGCCGATCAAGAAATAATAAGCTGAAAAATAAGCAGGGGATCAAAGAAAATGTGCGGAATTATCGGAGCTGTTGCTGAACGTGATGTAGTACCGATTCTGGTTGAAGGGTTACGGCGTCTCGAATATCGCGGTTATGACTCTGCCGGTGTGGCGATCATTGATGCCGATGGCAAGATCGATCGCGTTCGCACTGTCGGCAAGGTGAATGAGCTGGCCCTCGCCATTCAGGTCAATCCTATTCGCGGCCACAGTGGCATTGCCCATACTCGCTGGGCTACCCATGGCAAACCTTCGCAGGCCAATGCCCATCCGCATATCTGCCGCAAGACCGTCGCGGTAGTTCATAACGGCATCATCGAAAACCACGAAACACTCCGTGCCCAGCAGCGTGAAATTGGCTACGAGTTCACCTCCGAGACCGACACCGAAGTGGTGGTCCATCAGGTCTACCATTATCTTGAGCAAGGCAAGAGTCTGCTCGACGCCGTCATTGCAACCGTGGCAGATTTGCAAGGTGCTTACGCACTGGGTGTTATCAGCAGTCAGGATCAAGGCCGTATTGTCGCCACACGCCGTGGCAGTCCGTTAGTGATTGGCGTAGGTAT
>JAYUTP010000254.1:0-2845 GCA_043755075.1 Tenderia sp. (SeqCode) | reverse complement strand
TCAAGCCGAACTGCGACGAGGCACTCACCAGGCTGCTGGAGTCGGCCAAGAAGAGGGGAGTAAAGATCGTAATGTTCCCGCCGGCGCCCTGAACCGCCTGGGCGAGGATCTGGCTGTTGTTCTGCAGGATGACCATATTCGGATCGATAAAGATGTCCCCACCACCGCCAGTGCCGTCCAACACTGAGCTACTGACCTTACTGTTGACAAGCCAGAAGAGGTTCGTGGCGTTGATCTCGATCTGACCTCCACCGCTCTTGGTGGCTTGCGTGGTGACAAAACTGTCTTGCATGAAGAATGTATTCCCGGCATGGATGGTCACCATGCCGGCATCACCAGCATTGTCCATCGTCCCAGTGCTCGATGCAGAGATGGCAGCTCCATTCGTCAGAGTCGTCGACTGGCTGGTTTCAATCAGGATATTGCCGCCCACGCCTGTGCCTTGCGTTGAAGTTGATATGATTCCCCCGTCGATCACTGCGGTCGGAGCAGTCATGGTAATCTGTCCGGCGTTACCGAGAGCAAGGCCATTGCTGCTACTGTCTATGCGTGCGCCATTCGAGAGAGTCAGAGAGGAAGCGGCCAGTGTGATGTCTCCCGCATTGCCTGTAAGAGAGGGATCATCAAAATTTCCGTTCGTGCGGGAGAAAATGCCTGAAGACTTCACTTCTCCAAACGAATCCGTGCCTTGTCCGGACAGTATCGCATTACCTGTCGAGATGATTGAAATATTACCTCCATTGGCAAATCCTTCGACAGATTCGCTTGTAATTTGGCTGCCCCCAGTCATTGTGAGACTACTAACTGCTAGAGTAATCGGACCTGATGCGCCAGTTCCATCCGTTCGTGTGTTTATAGTTGAGAGATCAGACAACGTGAGGGCTCCTGTGTGGATATCGACTGGACCGACATCCGACAATGAGCTACTCACATCAATATGGCTCCCCCTAGACAGGGTCACGGAATCCCGCGCGGTGATGCTGACCTTTGGATCTGTGGGTGGGACTAAAGATGCAAACGTGCTGGAATTGATGCGGGCGTTATTGCTGAGATTCAGGTTGTGTGTATCAATGATGATGTTCCCAGTATCGCCAAAGACATTCTGGTTCTCAATCCGACTCACGGTTATTTCATCAAATTGGCCAGAGAGAGAGATTGTATCCGCTACAGTCAGGCGAATGGAGCCCGAGGGCGCAAGGTCACTTCCATAAGTATCGACTCCGCCGCCGCCGGTGACGTCAAGCCGGTTGGCCATAAGAGTGATATTTCCAGCCGGTCCATGACCGACGACCGTTCTGGTCTCAATGATGCCACGGTTGGCAAGGGTTACATTGGTCGCATTGATCGTAAGTGACCCCCCACCTCCTCCGGCAATGGCAGTACTTTGGATTTGGCTCGAGTTGTCAAAAGCATCACTGCCGGAGATAAGCAGGTTGCCTGTTGCTGTGACAGAAATGACTCCAGCCTGGCCTGCATTCAGACTCTCGGTTCCGATTCTGGAACCATCGAGTACGGTAATATTATGGCCGGTGATCTCTATGGTGCCACCTTGATTCTGCCCCAAAGCTCGAGCAGAGATCGCGCTTCCATTTGAGAGAGTGATGTCACCAGCTACAGTTGCTGTGATAGCAGTAGTAGGTCCTGGACTTCCAACCGTCGAATTAGAAATCAAGAACGCATGGTCCATTGTGAATTGGCCACCACGAATACGAATGATTCCCCCGCCGGTGCCTGATGCATCGAGTATTGCCCCTTGGGAGAGGGCGATGCTGCCCATCGTCATGCCCGAGGCTGGCATGAAATCACCGGCGGATATTTCGCCTGTTGAGGCGACACTGGCGATGTTAATCTGACCGTTCGGAGCCGAAAGTCTTCCCTCAGTCATCGTCACGTTATCCGGCACAGAGGCGCCAGCGCCCGTGTCCGGATTCGTATAGGTGAATCCATGGCTGCCGCCGACGAGCGAGAGACCTGTCCCGTTCGCCACGGTGAGTTGACTGCCTTGTACTGCGATGGCGGCTGGATTTGAGCCTAAAAATCCAAAGGCGGTAATCGGCGCATTCGTCAAGATGTTCGATCCCTCCAGATCTGCGTGGAAAATGCCTGCATGAGGACCGTCGACTGCATCCAATCTCAAATAGTCCGCTGTGGTGAAGTGAACCATGCCACCAACGTTGATCTGAGCACCGGGGCCGAAGAGGATTCCGTTTGGATTTATCAGGAACAGATTGGCATTGGGATAGTACCTGAGGCTGTCGATAGTGCCGAAGATGCTGGAAGGATTTCCGCCGGTGACGCGAGCGAGGATGTTACTCATATCCATGTTTTGAGTGGGAGATGTAGTTTGAAACTGTGCGATATCTCCGGTCCCGACGCTGAACTGGGCAAAGCTGTGGAAGAGATTGTTGCCGACCGGCGTGCCACCAGTGATGCCGTACACATTTCCGTTTGGCGGCAATACCTGTGTGCCGAGATTTCCGGCGCCAGTTGTTTCTGAGATGGCTGTGGCGGCCTGAGTGGGAGGATTGAGGGCAAAAGATGAGAGGACCAGTCCTATCCACAAGAACGCATGACGGACTAGCCTGAGAAGAACGCAAGGCAGACGGTCAACAAAATCCCTGCGAGTCATGATTAGTTCTCCCGATCAATGAAGTTGGAACCGGGCCGCCTGCCGCGCCCAGGTCATTTACCCGTTTATTCACCGCTCCCTAATGACTGCTCCACGTTTCATAGAGCGATGCGACGACTTGCTCTGGTGTCTCACTCCCTGTGGATGTCCGATGCTTCTCTTGAGCTAATTCGAAAAACTCGAATTGCCGGTTGGCCTGAATTTTAAGTAATGTGG
>JAYUTP010000253.1:0-43731 GCA_043755075.1 Tenderia sp. (SeqCode) | reverse complement strand
GCCATCAAACCGATCGAGACGCTCTTTGTGGTCGACAGCATGACTGGCCAAGATGCAGCTAATACCGCCAAAGCCTTTAACGAGGCGCTACCATTGACCGGCGTGATTTTGACCAAGACCGATGGCGATGCGCGTGGTGGTGCCGCACTTTCTATCCGACAGATCACCGGTAAACCGATCAAATTCCTCGGAGTAGGTGAAAAGACGGCCGCGCTGGAAGCGTTCCATCCCGACCGTGTCGCCTCTCGTATCTTGGGTATGGGCGACGTATTGAGTCTGGTTGAGCAGGCTGAACGTTCTATCGATCGCGATGAAGCGGAAAAACTTGCCCAGAAGATGAAAAAGGGCAAAGGCTTCGATCTAGAGGACTTTCGCTCACAATTGCAGCAGATGGGGAATATGGGAGGGGTCGCCTCCTTAATGGATAAGTTGCCTGGGATGGGAGGGATGCCAAAAGAACAGGTGAATGATAAGGAGTTCAAGCGACTGGAGGTGATTATCAGCTCCATGACCATGCAGGAGCGGCATAATCCTGATATTATCAAAGGTTCGCGCAAGCGCCGTATCGCTGCTGGCTCGGGGGTGGAAGTGCAGGATGTGAACCGTCTTTTGAAGCAGTTTACTCAGATGCAAAAAATGATGAAGCAGTTCCAAAAGGGCGGAATGGCTAAGATGATGCGTGCCTTAAAGGGGCGTATGCCGCCGGGGATGTCCCATTTTTAGCCTGAATTCAGTGGGTGAAGGGTTTCTTTTTTTTTCGATTCGCGTAAAATACGCGCATTTTTACGGGCACCCAATTCGGGTGGTCTGATTGTTTTTTAGATTCGACAGAGGATTTAGCTGAGATGGTAACGATTCGTTTAGCTCGTGGTGGTGCCAAAAAGCGTCCCTTTTATCATATCGTGGTAACTGACTCCCGTAATCGCCGCGATGGTCGTTACATTGAGCGCCTGGGATTCTATAATCCAGTTGCCACTGGCCAGGAAGAGAAGCTGCGCTTTGATCAAGAGCGTGTTACTTACTGGATCAGTCAGGGTGCTCAGCCATCAGACCGTGTTGCTAAGCTGGTTAAACAGATCGCAGCATAATGCTGTTGGTCTTGAACGGTTTCTCCCTTGTACGCCATTGAGTCAAGGGTTCTGCTAGCAATATGAGTGGTACAGAGCAGGGCCGGATGGTGGTGGGTAAAATTGTGGGCCTTTACGGAGTCCACGGTTGGGTCAAAGTGTTTTCACACACCGACCCAAAAGATAATATTTTCCGTTATGCTCCATGGCTGGCGCAGATTGGCGGGCAGTGGCGACCGATAAGGGTTCTCTCTGGGCGCACCCAGGGTAAAGGGCTGGTAGCACAACTGGACGGATGCAGTGATCGTGAGCAGGCACGCCTCTTTATTGGTGCTGAGATTGGGGTATTGAGAAGCCAGTTGCCCAAACCCGCTGTGGGTGAGTATTACTGGGCTGATCTGATTGGTCTGCAGGTGACCACTCTTGATGGAATGGCGCTGGGCAACGTAGATCACCTGATGGATACCGGCGCTAATGATGTGTTGGTGGTGCAGGGGGATCGGGAGCGGTTAATTCCTTTTGTGCGTGGTCAGTATGTGCACGAGATTGATCTTGATGCGGGCACTATGCGAGTAGATTGGGATCCCGAGTTTTAATAATGCGGATCGACGTTGTTACGTTGTTCCCTCAGATGATTCTTGGTCTTGTTGGTTATGGTGTGACAGGCCGGGCGTGTGAGTCCGGTCTATTTGAGCTGGGGACGTGGAATCCTCGAGATTATACTCAGGATCGCCACCGCACCGTGGATGATCGCCCTTACGGCGGTGGCCCGGGGATGTTGATGATGATTGAGCCGCTGCGTCAGGCGATCCAAGGAGCGCGGCAGGCTAATCCGCGGAGCCGAGTGGTTTACATGTCACCTCAAGGGCGACAGTTTGATCAGGCGGCAGCAAGAGAGCTGGCTCAGCGCCCAGGATTGATTTTGGTGGCGGGCCGTTACGAAGGTATCGATGAACGTCTGATTGAGATTGAGATCGACGAGGAGTTGTCCATCGGCGATTACGTGCTCAGCGGTGGTGAGATGGCCGCCATGGTGGTTATTGATGCGGTCACAAGGCTCTTGCCGGGAGCCTTGGGGCATCAGGAGTCGGCAGCTCAGGACTCGTTTAGTAACGGCCTGCTGGATTGCTCTCACTACACGCGCCCTGAGATATATGAGGGGGTGTGTGGGGATAAGCGGGTGCCACCGGTGTTGTTGAGTGGTGATCACGAGGCGATTCGTCGCTGGCGGTTGAAGCAGTCCCTTGGCCGGACATGGCTGAGGCGGCCTGATGTGTTGGCGCATATCGAACTGGATAGTGAGCAGCAGCGCTTTTTGGATGAATTTATCCGGGAATATGAAGCGCAGCAGAATTGAAAGTGGGCGGGGTTTCCCGCGCGTGGATTTTTTAAGATCGTTTAGTTGAGGAAAGTGTCATGAGCAATATCATCGACCAGCTGGAAGCGGAACAGATGAACCGTGAAATACCCGTGTTTGGCCCAGGCGATACCGTCACTGTTCATGTGAAGGTAAAAGAGGGTGAGCGTGAGCGTCTGCAGACTTTCGAAGGCATCGTAATTGCCAAACGTAATCGTGGTCTGAACTCTGCCTTTACCGTGCGTAAGATTTCTCATGGCGAAGGTGTTGAGCGTGTTTTCCAGACCCACAGCCCGATTATCGATTCCATCAGCGTAAAGCGTCGCGGTGATGTCCGTCGTGCCAAGCTCTATTACCTGCGTGATCTGCAGGGTAAGGCTGCGCGTATTAAGGAAAAGCTTTAATCGGTTTTTTCCGCGTGACGTCAGTGATGACCAGGGGGGCGCCAAACCAGTCGGCTGGTTTGTGTGCCCCTTCTGCTTTTATTACTCTGCAGCGCCTTGGTGCTGCGGTACTTTTTTCAGCGCTGTCCCTATTGCCGCTTTCTGTCATGGCTCAAACCGGTTCCGATTCCGAGTTTGATGAACTGAATGTATTGGCGCAGGGCGGTATGGTTGATTTCAGCCTTGTTTTGTTGGCGCGGGATCAACCCGCACTCAGCGTGGACCCGGATGGTTGGCTGAGATGGCAGCAACAGAAGATTGCCATTTTCAAACAGCGGGGAGCGTGGCAGCGCATTATTGACGAGTATGATCTCGTGCCTGCTGGGGCACCAATGGCCTACCACTCATGGTTGCAGCACTTGGTCGTCGAAGCCTATTTGGGGCAGGGGAGTGGTGAATCGGCGCGTGATCTGTTGTTGCCACTGATTTGGGGTGGCAACGATCGCGAACACGGTGACTTGATGGCGCTGCGTCGACTAGTGGTGATGAGCTATCTAGTGGATGGACGCCAAGGTGATGCTCATAGCGCTATGCTCCGCTATGAGCAGGATTACAGCGATAGCGTCGATGATAGCTGGATCGCCACCAAGGCGTGGGTGATGATCGCCGATGGACAGCCCGATGATGCCGCATTAATTGCTGTAGCGAGCAATGAGCCAGAAGGGAGAGCGGTCTATGCACTGGCTCGTCTCAAAGGTTATGCCGTCATGGATGAGCAGTTACTTAGCGATGCCATAGCGGCGCTCAGCAATATGCAGCTTGGCCAGATATTGCGCCAGGAGCTCTTTGTTGCAGCATTGGATAAGGTGGTCGTCATGCCTGTGTGGGCCGAACGCATTACAGCGCTACAACAGTTGCTGATGGTGCGGGATGTTAGCGCCGTGCGGATTACAGCAGCCGTTGACGGGCTCTGGCATGCCTATAGTGAACATGGACAAGAGGTCGCTAACCGCCTGCAACTGCTGGTGGGTGATTTCTCAGCCTGGTTTGAGGCGGCTGAACGTCTGCAGGCCACTTCAGCGCTACAGGCCGGGGCGCTCTATGTCTGGTTGACGTTGCATCTGGAGAGCGATGAACTTAAGGCTAAGGCGCATGAGCAATTCGTCGCACTGCTGTACTCGCAGCCGCAAGGGGATGAGCTGTTGCGAACGCTCTACCTCTCCTCCTCGCAATATACCGATTTCAGAACAGTGCCTCTGGCGGTTACCTACCAATTAATAGATGTAGCGCTGAGCCAGGGTGATCTAGCCCAAGCCACGCAGCTGATGAGTCAGGTGGTTGCGCCGCAAGGCGTTGACTTGGTGGGGTGGCAGCTCCGCCGCGCCCGGCTCCAGATCCTGGCCAGTGCGCCGGTAGTGGGTGGCAATCTGCTACTGGAGCTGGTTAACGGTCAGCAGCTGGGTAAGGTGCAGATCCGCTACCTGCTGACGGTGATCTTCGATCTGCAAAACGCCAATCAGCCGGAACTGGCCTATGAGGTATTGACGGCGCTCCAGTCCAAGTTGCCAGATATGAATCTGCATCGTGAGGTGCTTTACTGGATGGCCGATTTGCGCATGGCTCAGGGGAACTCTCTTGAAGCCGCCCGCCTCTATCTCCGCTCCGCCATGCTGGTTGGCGCCGACACCATGGATGGCTGGGCACAGGCGGCCCGTTATCAGGCAGCGCTAGCGCTGATTAACGCGGGAGTGGTCACCGATGGCCTGGATATTTATCGTTCACTGTTGACTGTCGTTGATGATCCCGAACGCCGCGCCCTGCTGCAACGCGAGATCCAGCGTCATTCGGCGCAGCGTTAATTATCGCCACTTTCATGTCCCAGCACGGGAATATTGCTACTGACCGCGCCGTGATAGCCGCCCCCATTCCTGGCTATAAGCTGGCGATCAAACTCTCCGGTGAATCACTCGTTGGCCTCGATTTTGTTGCTGCAACCGAATCCTTGATTGCCCCGCAGAGTGATGCCGCGGCCTACGCGGTTGCTCAGCTAGAACTCTATTTCCGTAATCCACATTGGCCATTTGATCTGCGCTTGCAGTTACAGGGCAGTGACTTTCAGCAACGAGTCTGGCAGGCCCTGCGAGAGATTCCAGTCGGCACCACACTGACCTATGGTCAGCTGGCCTGGCGTCTGGAGTCGTCGGCGCGCGCGGTGGGTGGCGCTTGCCGTGCTAATCCCATCCCTCTTATTGTGCCGTGCCATCGTATTGTGGCTGCCACTGGCGTGGGGGGATTCATGGGGCATCGAGCGGGTGATGAAATCTCTATTAAGACGTGGTTGTTGCAACACGAACAGCAGAATGCAGAGTGTGATGCCTCAACGTGAGCCGCCTAACCCTGAGGACTTGGCCCTGATTGACCGCTTCCTCGATAACCTCTGGGTTGAGCGTGGCGTCAGTGACAATACCCTGAGTGCCTATGGTAGTGATCTGCGTGGATTGGCTGAGAGTTTAACGGCTTTATCCGGGCGACGTTTGCGCGATGCACGGCGTGAAGATCTACTGACCTATCTCGCTAAGCGGGTGCAGGAGGGCACACGGCCACGCACGACGGCACGAATGCTCTCGTCGCTGCGGCGCTTCTATCGCTATCTACTGCGCGAAGGACGAATCGCAGAAGATCCCACGGCCCTGATCGAGGCACCCAAGCTGGGGCGATCACTACCCAAATCATTAACCGAGAGCGATGTTGAGGCGCTGCTGGCGGCCCCCGCGTTTGAAGAAGCACTGGGGCTGCGAGATCGTGCAATGCTAGAGTTGCTTTACGCCTGCGGCCTGCGCGTTTCGGAACTGGTGGGGCTGAAATTGGGAGAGGTAAGTCTGAACCAAGGGGTGGTACGCATCTTCGGTAAGGGCGGCAAGGAGCGCCTGGTGCCGATGGGCGAGGAGAGCCTTGAGTGGCTGGAGCGTTACCTGCGGCATGGTCGTCTTGAGCTGTTGGGAGAACATCGTAGTGAAGCGATGTTTGTCACACGCCGTGGTGACGCCATGACTCGCCAAGCATTCTGGTATCTGATCAAACGTTATGCGCTGGTGGCGGGCATTGATAAACCACTCTCGCCGCATACGTTACGCCACGCCTTTGCCACCCACCTCTTGAATCATGGTGCCGATTTGCGTGTTTTACAGATGTTGCTGGGGCATAGTGATCTATCGACGACGCAGATCTATACCCACGTGGCGCGTGAACGGCTGAAATCGATGCATGCCCGGCATCATCCACGGGGCTAATTTGCCCAATGGAATTGAACTCCTTAGGTATAATGCACTCACAACGTTATCTATTTGAATAAGGAATGGTTGGATGAAATCTAGAGTTCTGGTACTTATCGCCCTGTTGGGGTTGGCGATGTTTAATCCGTTATGGGCCGCCGATGATATGGCTCAGGTACGTGCTGCGGTGAGCAAAATTGTACCGGGGATGGCACCAGACTCAATTGTGAAGAGTAGCGTGCCGGGTTTTTATGAAGTGACCTATGGCGCTGAGGTCATCTATGTTTCGAGTGATGGTCGTTACTTGTTCAATGGCAACGTGGTCGATCTCAAGAGTGGCAAAAATCTGACTGAAGATAAGCGTGGCCAAGGACGCCTCAAACTAATCTCCGGGGTTGATGAAAAATCGATGATTACCTTTAGTCCAAAAGAGGTAAAACATCGCATCACGGTTTTTACTGATATTGATTGCCAATATTGCCGTCGAATGCATCAGGAGATCGAGGAGATAAATAAGCTGGGCATTGAGGTTCGCTATCTGTTTTTCCCACGTGCGGGCGTGGGTTCGAAATCTTACGATAAGGCGGTGACAGTGTGGTGTTCAGCCAATCGCCAGCAGGCCATGACCGATGCTAAAGCGGGCAAGAGTCTGCCCAACAAAACCTGTGACAACCCCATTGATAAGCATATGGCGTTGGTTGAAAAGCTAGGTATTACCGGTACCCCTTCCATGATCCTAGAAGATGGCAGCATGATCCCCGGCTACATACCGGCAGCACGGCTGGCGGCAGCGCTGGATGGAAAAGAGTAACAGTTAGTGTGGTGTGCCAATGCAATGTTGGCACACCTTTGTAGTAAATCAAGCGCGGCGTCTATAGATGGGCAGCGGTTCATCTGATGAAGATTGGTACTTGACGCTGATCTCGTTGAAGGCCTTCAGTGCATCTTGGATCTTCTGTTTTGAGTCGACTTCGAAGGCATCAATTCCAACCCGTTCCATGTAACCGACCTGATCACGTAATACGTTGCCCACAGCGCGCAGCTCGCCGCTGTAGTGGTGGTGTTGGCGCAGGGCTCTGGCGATTGAGTAACTGCGGCCATCGCGGAAACCAGGGAACTGCAGGGCAATCACGCTGAAGTGTGTTAGGTCTGCGGCAATTTCAGTGACGTCATTATCACCACTCAACTGAACCCCCAGTTGCCCCTGGCGTTGCAGGAGCTGTTCTTTGTTGGCCAGCCACATTGTAAACGGCACAATGATGTTGCCGACCGGAAGCTGATCGACATCGGCATCATCAGCGATATGCTGCCAGCTATCTTCAATAATCTGACGATTCTTAATTATTTGCATAGACACGCTCTTGAAAGGGTTCGATTCCGACACGTTGGAAGGTGTCGATAAATTGCTCACCTTCGATGCGCTGATCGACGTAGACACGAACGATCTTCTCGACGGCATCGGCGACTTCGTCTTTGGCAACGGCACGACCGAGACGGTGGCCCAGTTCAGCAGTGGTTTCGGCATAGCCGCCCAGCGTCAGTTGGTACCACTCTTCACCTTTCTTATCGACGCCGAGAATACCGATGTGGCCGATAGCGTGATGGGCACAGCCATTCATGCAGCCGGACATTTTGAGTCTGATTTCGCCAAGGTCATAGAGATAATCAAGATCCTCGAAACGGCGCTGGATCATGTCGGCGACGTCGATGGAGCTGGCGTTGGCCAGATCACAGAAGTCGAGCCCGGGGCAGCAGATCATGTCATTGATAGTGCCGATGGTGGGCGTCGCCAAACCATGCTGATGCAGTGATTGCCAGAGTGGATAGAGGTCGCCCTGCCTGATGTCGCTGAGCACCAGGTTCTGTTCATAGGTGCTGCGAATCAGGCCAGCGCTGTAACGGTCGGCAAGTTCGGCAACCAGATCCATCTGCTGGTCAGTGATGTCACCCGGCGCGATGCCCGGCGCCTTGAGTGAGATGAAGACCACTCGATAGCCGCTGACCTTGTGGTCAGAGGTGTTGTATTTGAGCCAGCGGAAAAACTCTTGGTTATTGCTGGCGTGCCCTTCATGATGTTTGTCGTGTGCGGCGTTAGCATCATAAACGAGCGGGGTGAAAAAACCTTTGACGCGATTGATCTCGGTCTCATCGAGCGGCAGCTTGTCTTTGATTCGCTGCCACTCGGCCTCCACCAGCTCACGAAATGCGTCTATTCCCATGGCGGTGACGAGGATTTTGATGCGCGCCTTGTATTTGTTATCGCGGCGTCCCTTGAGGTTGTAGATGCGCACAATAGCTTCTAAATAGGAGAGCAAGTGCTGTTTCTCAAGGAAGGGGCGAATGGTTTGGGCAATTACCGGGGTGCGACCTAGGCCGCCGCCAACCGTGACGTGAAAGCCTATTTCACCAGTGGCATTTTTCACTAGCCGCAGACCGATATCGTGGACTAGAGTGGCGGCGCGGTCGCGGCTGGCGCCAGTTACGGCGATCTTGAACTTGCGCGGCAGATAGGCGAATTCGGGGTGGAGGGTGCTCCACTGGCGGATGATTTCGCAGTAGGGGCGTGGATCTTCGAGCTCATCGCCAGCAACACCTGCCAGCGGGTCAGTGGTGGTATTGCGGATGCAGTTGCCGCTGGTCTGGATGGCGTGCATCTGTATCGAGGCGAGGTCGGCGAGGATATCGGGTACCGTCTCCAGCTTCGGCCAGTTGAACTGAATGTTTTGGCGAGTGGTGAAGTGGCCATAACCCTTGTCATATTTACGGGCGATATGAGCCAGCATCCGCATCTGGTCTGATGAAAAAAGGCCATAAGGGATGGCAATGCGCAGCATCGGCGCATGGCGTTGGATGTAGAGACCATTCATCAGGCGTAGCGCGATAAATTCGTCAGCGTCCAGCTCACCGGCCAGATAGCGGCGGGTCTGCTCGCGGAACTGGGTGACACGTTCATCGACCAGCCGCTGGTCGTGCTGGTCGTAGATGTACATGCCGGGGCGCTGGGTATGGGCGGAGAGGGTTTTCTCTGCGGGGACCCTATTTTGAATTTGGCTCATGCTTATCTGCTTGTCTTGGTTATGTCAGTTTGCTGATTTGTTGGTCATCACTAAAATTATAATGACCGCCAACGCTAAGATAGGGGCTTTTTTATATAAGATAAATTAAATGCTTTTTATAATCTATATCATCTATTTATATAAAGAGGGTGATGCTATGGGTAATCAGCGATGTGGTGCCCCGGGCTGGAATCTAACCTGCGACCTATCCCTTAGGAGGGGATTGCTCTATACGCTGAGCTACCGGGGCTTTGAGTGTTGGTACCATAACGCTACGATACAGCGGCGAAGTATAGCAAGTTGCAGCGCAGATGAGGAAATCAACTGTTACGGTTTTGCTGTACGGCCCGTTGTAACAGCATTACCGTGCGTTCAATCTGGCGCTCTTGTGGCTTGGTAATATCGATGAACTGGCCACCGAGGTAGGCCGCTTTAAAAGGTTCATGCTGACGTTTGATGACCTTAATAGCTAAGTTACAGAGGAGTAGCTGTTTGTTATCTGGGGGTAGCGGAAAACTACAGTCTAGTTGTTGGCCAACTTCCAGTATTGAAGGTAGATCGCTGTCAAAGCGAATACGTACACCACCGATTGAAAGATCGGCCATGCTGCCAGTCAGTATCAGGTCATTTTTTGATTTCAGTGTAATTGGCAGTGATTTGGTGGCACTCGCCGGTATCCGCACACTCTGACGGCGTTGGTGATAGTCCATCTGTGCTGGGATCTGTATTTTGTAGTAAGCGATTGCGTCTTGCTCACCGATTTCCATGACTGTGGTGCTGAACACCATTAATACCCCATCCATTTGTGCTTTGAGCTTTAAAGTTTGGTTCTGCTTGAGAAGTGCTTGGCCATTTTCAGGTTTAAGCTCATCAAGCATGAGATAGCCTTCAGCAGGGGAGGTATTGATGATGGCTGTGGTGAATTCCTGCGAGTGATTCTCGATGGTGGCGCTCAATAAAACACGCTGCTCCAGCACTCTTTTGAGTAGTCCGACGATCCGAGCTGTGTCTGTTAATTTCTCCATAACTTCAAGAGCGGATTCTTTTTATTGGAGTGGGCCATGATCTGGTTGATGAGCAAGTAGGTAGAATACTAACCCTTGGATTCATTTTTCAAGCTTTTATGAGTGACGTTGATGATGAGCTAGTCGCTGCCTTTCCATCAGCACTGTAAACAAGGTTGTCTGGCATAAACTGGCCGCGCAGGATGGTCAATGCTGTTTCGGCAGAATATCTGTTGGCGGTGATAATGTTGCCGTTGATCAAGTTCTGTTTTTGGCATGACTCAAGTAATGTTTGTAAGTGTAATTGCTGTTTGCGTAGTGGTATGGCCCAATTGGAGGGTTGGCTCTCTATGAAACGCTTCATTCCTTCGGCGGTATAGGGGAGGCCAGCAGCTTGTAATAGTTGTTGTTGCGGTTGACTGAGTTTCTCCAAGGTGCTGCTCTGTTCGCTCTTCTCTTGGCTGAGGTGCTGAATGGCGCCAAGATCACGCGTTATCAAGGCATCTGTTTCGTTTTGTAAAATCTGCTTTAGCTGTTCCGCGTTTTGGATCTGCTGTTGCAGCAACGCTCCGAGTTTTTGTGCTGTGTCAGGAACCATAGTTAATTATACTCCGTTTCTGGAACGGTTTAATGCGCCTTCAAAGCTGAGTATTTTGGCGGCCAATTGATTAGGCTCAATACTCATGCTGCCAGCGCTAACGACCTGTTGAGCGCGTTCGACACGATGGCTGTCAACGATAGGAGTATCTTTAATCGTTTGCTCCAACTGCTGCATGCGAGTGGCAGCAGCGGTTAAAGTCACCAGATCAACGGGGCCTGTTTTGGTAATTTGTTGCGGTGTATCGCTATTTGTTGTCTGGGGTTGCTGTGATTTGGCACTCTCTGTTTTGCCTGTCGTCTGGCTGATAATCACGCCAGAGTTATCAATCTTCATTTTTGTTTTCTCCTGCAGTAGTTCATTCAATTAAATATCGGTCAAAGGGTTGTGACTCTTGAACTGTATTCCATTGTTTGAGTGAGTCGATTGTGATAAGTGTGAATTACATCTGCACCTCGACAACGCCAGGTCGTAGAGCCACCGCCTCGATCACTCGCTTTGATGAGAGGTTCTCCACTTTGATGACCTCACCCTCAGCAGCATCGGCAAGTGCTTTACCAGGCATATTGACGCTGATGCCACCACGGCTTGCAAAAATGGTGACTTTACTGCCGCGTTGAATAATCCGGTTGAGATCCAGGTCGCTGGGGGCGATGGCCATTCCTTGTGGGAGGGATCGTTTTGGAATACGGCCTACGACTGCTTCTGCATTCTCAAAATAACCGTTTCTGAGCATGCTGGTATCACGCTGCTCTTGGCGCAGGTCGGTGCGTTGGATGGCGAGGCCACGAGGCAATGGGCGGTTGGTGACGAAGATCTGTGCAAAGATAGAAACTTTCACGGGCACATGAACGCTCCAGGGTTTTGCGCCCTGGCACTTTATTGTCACGGTGATATTTGGAGTATTGCGCTGTTGCCCAAGTAGTTCAACCTCAAGAGGCCGGTTGCAACGTGGCAGATGTAGGCGAGAGTCAAGGTAGCCTGTTTCAATGCGGTGGTGCTGAGCTGATCCGTTGATCTGCTGGGCGGCAAATGCCCCAGCAGTTTTACGAATTTCATCCAGTGACTGGAAATCACCTGCTTCCACCTCTGTCGCCAGAGTCAGCAGGTTGAATATGCAGCTAACAATAAAGGTATGTTGTTTGTATCCCATCTTTACAGTATTTGTCTCAAAATAACTCAGAAAAACATGCGTTATAAACAAGCAATTAATATGCCCACGTTCTGTTCTCAAGAAGTTGTACTCATGGTCGATAGAGTCAATATTGAGAAAAATGTGAATAAACAAACGGGGGAATGGTGGGTATGGCCAGTGTGATGGATGCGGTGAATCAGCGAACTCAGCTGGCGGGTAACAATCGCCTGGAGTTGCTCACCTTCCGTCTGGTGGGAAGGCAACGTTTTGGCATTAATGTCTTCAAGATTCAGGAAATTGTGCAATGTCCGCGGCTGACCCATATCCCCCATTCGCACTCGGTGGTACGTGGTGTTGCCACCATGCGTGGCGGAACTATTCCGGTCATCGATATGAGTATGGCGATTGGCGGGCCAGCGATGGGTGATACTGCGGGTGGTTTCATGATTGTTACGGAATATAACCGCTCTATTCAGGGTTTTTTGGTCGGCTCCGTCGAACGCATTGTTAACCTTACCTGGTCAGACATACAGCCACCACCTAAAGGTTCCGGAAAAAACAGTTATCTAACCGCTGTTACTAAAATCGACAATGAACTGGTCGAGATTATAGATGTTGAGCGGGTGCTGTCTGAGGTTTCTAATGTATCTGCTGATGTTTCTAAGAGTATTACCGATAATCTTGAAGATGATATTCGCCAACACCATGTGCTGGTGGCGGATGATTCGGGTGTCGCGCGTAATCAGGTGAGGCGTACACTGGATCAATTAGGCATAGAATGCACTATGGCCTGCAATGGTCGCGAGGCCTTAAAAATATTGAAAGCGTGGGCAGATAGTAATGATACTAAGCTGGATCACCTAGCCATCGTGTTGTCGGACATCGAAATGCCAGAGATGGATGGTTATACTTTGACGACGGAGATCCGTCGTGATCCACGACTAGCGGGGATTTTTGTTCTCCTGCATACTTCGTTGAGCGGAACGTTTAACCATGCAATGGTGCAACGGGTTGGCGCAGATAAATTTGTGCCTAAATTTAAACCTGATGAATTGGCAACGGTAGTGCTTGAGCGTGTCAGGGAATTTTCCTTGTCAAAACGTGGCGAATGAAGTCAATCACAACAAAAGCATTCAAGGACGAACGTGGTTAATCACTCAATATCAAGCCGGGATTATGACTCTTTCCGCACCTTTCTCGAGGAGGCGTGCGGAATAGTGCTGGGCGATAACAAACACTATCTTGTCGCCAGCCGTCTGAACCGCCTACTCAAAGAACTTGAACTGGTATCGGTAGGTGAACTGATCGAAGCCATGCAAAAGCAGCCACGCTCAGGCATACGAGAACGGATTATTGACGCTATGACCACCAACGAAACCTTCTGGTTTCGTGATAATCATCCCTATGCATTATTAAAAGAGCTGGTTATTCCAGAGATTGCCAAGAAGCGCCAAAATCAATTACGCATCTGGTCGGCAGCCTGCTCATCGGGGCAGGAGCCTTACTCAATTAGCATGATTATTCAGGAGTATATGCAATCAAGACCTGGCAGCTTGGTGAATAACGTTGATATCGTTGGCACCGATATATCGCCCACTATGCTGGCGCAGTGCCGCAGTGCAAAATATGATGCCTTGGCACTTTCACGCGGACTCTCCCCCGAGCGAAAACAGCGTTTCTTTAATAAAATAGATGATTTGTGGGAGGTGAAAGAAGAGGTGAGAAAGCGGGTTCGTTTTACAGAAATAAACCTAATGAATAACTACACCTCTATGGGTAAATTTGATGTCATATTTTGCCGTAACGTTCTGATCTACTTCGCCGCAGATTTGAAAAAAGATATTCTCCGCCGCATATCTCAAGCACTGGTGCCCGGTGGTTACCTATTTTTGGGGTCAACTGAAACATTGGCCAGTTATTCAGACGATTTTGAAACAGTACGTCATGAGGGTGGGATCGTTTATCAATTGAAAGCGCGCACAGAACAGGCGGTGACACGTCCATCTTGGGCGCCGTCAGCGTTACCAAAAATATAAAACTCATAATTATTTGTGTGATTGTACAAAAGGGGCTGAATGCCCTTTTATATTTTTCTGATACCAGTCGTTTGCCGTATACACCGGCAATTATTTGCCGCTTTCTCTGGTGGCTTAAATAAAAATATCATTTCTCCCCGTTAAATTCATGTGATTTTTTCGTTGGCATTTACCTTGCATTGTTGAAAATCAGGATTACAACACTGCAACAGCAGTAGGTGACAAGGTGATGTTATGGCAATCAGTCTTGATAATGTTTTCGGGGTTCATGAACAAGCGCTAAAGCTTCGTGCGCAACGTACAGAGCTGCTGGCCTCTAATTTGGCCAATGCGGACACCCCTGGATATAAAGCGAAAGATATCGACTTTGAGGCCGCCATGAGAAGCGCTACAAAGGGTGGTGGTGAAGAGGCTGCCACGATGCGTACCACGCACTCAGGTCATATTCAAAATCTATCAAATGGTGGCTTGGACTCATGGATAAAGTACCGTGTGCCACACCAACCAGCACTCGATGGAAATACTGTTGAGACTCATATTGAACAGGCTGCATTTGCTAAAAATGCGGTGGAGTATCAGGCGACCCTTCAGTTTCTGGGCGGAAAATCAAAAGGCTTGATGCATGCTATTAAGGGGAGTGAATAATTATGTTTAACATATTTGAAATTTCAGGATCGGCCATGAATGCCCAGAGCGTTCGCCTGAATACTGTCGCCAGTAATCTGGCAAACGCTGACACTCTTAGTAGTAGCCCAGATCAGATCTATAAAGCCAAACACCCTATTTTTTCGGAGTTGTTGCAGGCGGTGGGTAATACACAAGGTGCGACAGGTGTGCAGGTGAAGGAGGTTGTTGAGAGTCAGGCGCCTGCACTAGTGCGTTACGAGCCCAACCATCCGCTTGCCGATGCGCAGGGAAATGTTTATGCACCCAATATCGATATGGTGGAGGAGATGGCTAATATGATGTCGGCCTCACGCTCCTATCAAAATAATGTTGAAGTCTTCAATACTTCAAAACAATTGCTGATGGCGACCTTGAATCTTGGGCGTTAATAGCGGGGAGATAAGTCATGTCAATGCATGTTGATTCAACGGTTCTCGCTGGACTTGGTTTGTCGACACCCGTAAAAACACCTGGCCCTAATACTGAGATGGGGCAGGATGTTTTTTTGAAGTTGGTGATTGCCCAGCTGCAAAATCAGGACCCGATGAAGCCAATGGAGAATGGTGCTTTTCTGAGTCAGTTAGCTCAATTTCAATCGGTGACTGGAATTGATGATTTGAGGAAATCAGTTGATGCAATGGCGGGTACATTTCAGTCCAATCAGGCGCTTCAGGCGTCATCACTGGTGGGGCGTTGGGTCATGGTTTCAAGTGATCAGGGAAGTCTCTGGAAGGATAGTGGAATGGCGGGCTCTGTCGAAGTGCCTTCCTCCTCAAGTCAGGTAATGGTCTCAATTAAGGACAGTAGTGGCCAGACGATTAAGCAGATTGACTTGGGCCGTCAGGAGAAGGGCGTGGTCAACTTTAGTTGGGATGGTGGTGATGGCAATGGCAATGTATATGCCCCAGGTAAATATTCGATTGAAGCGCTTGCCAATATTGGCGGTGAATTTGAATCGATCACAACCAACACAGTGGTGCCAGTAGATAGTGTGATTATGGGTAGGCCTGGAACAGACCTGACTGTGAATGCGGTTGGAATTGGCAGAATCAAGCTGTCCGACGTCAAGCAGATAATGTAATTGAGTAATCGAGGAGAATAGTTATGCCATTTCGTATAGCGCTTAGTGGATTAAATGCGGCCACTGCAGACTTAAAGGCGACTGGCAATAATATCGCCAATGCCAGTACCACCGGCTTCAAGTCATCACGCACTGAATTTGTAGATCTCTTTGCCGTCGGTTATGGCGGCATATCTTCAACCGCCATTGGTGGTGGTGTTCGTCTTGCTGCTGTCAGTCAGCAGTTTTCGCAGGGGAATGTCGATTTCACCGACAACAACCTTGATCTTGCTGTTAATGGTCAGGGTTTTTTTGTCTTGAGCGACAGTGGGGCACGGGTCCTCAGTCGTGCGGGTGCTTTCAGCGCTAACCGTGAAGGTTATGTGGTCAACAGCAGTGCCCAGCGTCTACAGGTATTTCCGGCCTCTGTTGCCGCCAGCGGCACCACCTTTGATACTGGGCGTCTTGCTGACTTGCAACTCTCGACCAACGAGGGTACGCCGAAGGCAACAGACCGTCTTATTTCAAGATTGAATCTCGATGCATCGGAGATTACGCCGTTGGTGGCCTATAATCCGGCACTGGCCATTCCGGATCCGGCGTCCTATAACAGCTCTACCACATTAACTGTTTATGACTCATTGGGGGCGCAGCATTCAGCCACTCAGTATTTCGTTAAAAACAATCCCAATGACTGGAGTGTCTATCTGAAGATCAATGGGGAGACTGTCGCAGGTTCACCGGCGAGTCTGATTTTTAACAACCAGGGGCTTCTAGATTCTGCTTTGAGTTCTGGTGCCAATGGAGTGCTGCCCATGGGACCGACAACTGCCATCTCTGCGGCGACAGGGGCTGCTGAGATCGCTCTTGATTTGGATATGTCTCAGTTGACACAATACGGTAGCTCTTTTGCAGTGAGTTCATTGCAGCAGACAGGTTACGCAACGGGGCGTTTGAGTGGCATTAATATTGATGCTCAGGGGGTTATTTCGGCCCGTTACACTAACGGCCAGTCGCAGATCCTTGGAAAAGTGGCGTTGGCAAATGTCGCCAATCCGCAAGGGTTGAGTCCGCAAGGAAATACCGTATGGGGTGAGACCTTTGCTGCTGGTGATCTGGTGCTTGGAGAGGCTGGGACAGCGAGTTTTGGTTTGATGCAATCGGGTGCCCTTGAATCATCGAATGTTGATATTGCTGCTCAGTTGGTGAATCTTATTACCGCTCAGCGTAATTTTCAGGCCAACGCTCAGGTGATCAGTACCGCCGATACAGTGACGCAGACGATCATTAATATTCGTTAGCATTAATAAAGTTTTTTCAACTCGGGGAGAGCTTTGGCTCTCCCTTTTTTTGCCCCAATTTTTGCCGCAATAGCGGCACATTTTTTCCGCTGCTCTTGGTGTAACGCTTTAATCCCTGCAATAGTTGTATGAATTTTAAAAGAGAATGCTGTTGGCACTCTGCTTGCAATCTAATCAAGTAAGGACACTAATGGTGTCAAATAAATTGTAGTGAGGTGAACCATGGATAAAGTCTTGTATCTGGCTAGTAGCGCAGGCAAAGAAATTATGTATGCCCAGACACAAAATGCCAACAATCTGGCCAATGCCAATACGGTTGGTTTTAAGGAGGATCTTGCTTATGCCAAGAGCCTGCCAGTATATGGTCAAGGGCATGACAGTCGTGTTTACGCCATCACTCAAGGATCAGGTTCGGATGTGACCGCCGGTTCATTGATGAGTACCGGGAATGAACTCGATGTGGCGATCAACGGTAAAGGATGGATTGCGGTTCAAGGGGCAGATGGTAGTGAAGCCTATACCCGTGCCGGTGATCTGCGCATTACGCCTACCGGATTGTTAACCACGGCGGTAGGGCATCCGGTGATGGGTAATAGTGGTTCTCCAATTACTATTCCACCTTATGAAAAAATCGATATTGGTGCCGATGGCACAATCTCAATCCGGCCCGTAGGTCAGTCGCCGGCAACGCTGGCAGTGGTCGATCGTATTAAATTGGTACGGCCGGATGACATCAACATCAGTAAAAGGGCAGATGGCCTCTTCAGGATGAATGATGGTGCCACAGCGGTGGCCAATGGTGGTGTTGCTTTGACGTCCGGCATGCTCGAGACCAGTAATGTCAATGTAGTAAAGAGCATGGTAACGATGATGGAGCTGGCGAAAAAATTTGAAATGCAGATTAAGGTGATGGAGAAGGCCAACGAGCTGGATGGCGCTTCACAACAGATAATGAAATTGAGCTAGATCAAGATGGGTGATTTTATAAATCATCCAGCAAGGAGTTAATGATGAATTCAGCACTATGGGTAGCAAAAACCGGTCTTGATGCACAGCAGACCCGCATGACGGTAATATCCAACAACATGGCGAACGTTAATACCACGGGCTACAAACAGAGCCGCGCGGTGTTTGAGGATCTTCTTTATCAAAACGTTAGACAGGCAGGAGGACAATCATCGCAGGACACAGTATTACCTTCGGGGTTGATGCTTGGTACGGGTGTCAGGACAGTGGCGACTGAAAAAATATTTACTCAGGGCAATAATCAGCAGACTGATAATGCACTTGATCTTGCCATTCAGGGGCGTGGTTTTTTTCAGGTATTGCGTCCTGATGGATCGCTCGGTTATTCACGTGATGGTAGTTTTCAAGTGGATGCTCAAGGGCAGTTGGTGACGTCAAGCGGTTATCTGGTTCAACCCGCCGTCACACTGCCCGCTGATGCGCTCTCAATCACCATTGGTACTGATGGTGTGATCTCGGCATTACAACCGGGGCAGACCGCCCCAGCTCAAGTAGGTGCTATCCAACTCGCCGATTTTATTAACCCCAGCGGCTTACAGCCAGTGGGTGAAAATCTATTTCTCGAAACAGCTGCCAGTGGCGCACCACAGGCAGGAACGCCTGGCCTGAATGGTCTCGGTAGTGTTGCGCAGGGGGCATTGGAGAGCTCCAATGTCAACGTGGTGGAAGAGATGGTCGGTATGATAGAGGCGCAACGCGCCTATGAGATGAATTCCAAAGCAATCTCTACCGTTGATCAGATGTTGCAGTATGCTGCTCAGAACCTCTAAGCGAGGTAACTCTTAATGACGTCTAACGATAAGTATTTTTCAGCGATAGTGGCGCTGCTGAGTGGCGCTATGATGGTGGGGTGTTCGACCACACCCGTGCGCTCAATCTCTGATGGTTTTGAGGCGTCTCGTCCTACCTACTATAGTCCGCCGCCATCACAGAATGGCGCTATCTTTCAGGCGGGGTATGAAGTATCGCTTTATGAAGATATGCGGGCGCGGCGGGTGGGCGATATCCTTACTATCATCCTGACTGAAAAGACCAATGCTTCGAAAAAAGCGGCGACCAATACCGCCAAGGATACTTCGGTTAACATTGAAAATCCGACGCTCTTTGGGCGCGGATTTTCGCTGGGATTTCCGCGCTCAGATTCAACACTGGCAGCATCACTGGGTAGCAGCAATAGTTTTACCGGCGCGGGCGATTCGGCCCAGAGCAATAGCTTGACTGGTAGCATAACTGTCACGGTGGCTGAAGTGTTGCCAAATGGAAATCTGTTTGTGAAGGGACAAAAGCGCCTCACCATTAATCAAGGAGATGAGTATGTGCAGTTCTCCGGCATTGTCCGCGCAGCGGACATCAATCCCGATAACTCGGTGCTCTCTACCAAGGTGGCTGATACCAATATCGCCTATATAGGTGAAGGTATGGTAGCGGATGTGAATAACCAGGGTTGGTTGGCGCGATTCTTTAATGGCAAGTGGTGGCCGTTTTAACGGCCAGGAGTTATTGCGATAATGATAAGCAAAAAAATGCTGCTGTTGGCCATGTTGGCCACACTGCTATGGGCGCAAGGCGCCTACGCCGAACGGGTCAAGGATCTGGCCGCGGTAGCAGGGGTGCGTAGCAATCAGCTGATCGGTTATGGCATCGTGGTGGGGCTTGATGGCACGGGCGATCAAACCACTCAGACACCCTTCACAGTACAAAGCGTCAAGACCATGTTGGCGCAGTTTGGTGTGCAGATTCCGCCTAACGTTAATCCACAATTGAAGAACGTGGCGGCAGTCTCGATTCATGCCGATCTGCCCGCCTTTGCTAAACCCGGGCAACGCATCGATATCACCGTTTCATCACTTGGTAATGCCAAGAGCTTGCGTGGCGGTAGTCTGCTGATGGCACCGCTGAAGGGGGCTGACAATCAGGTCTATGCCATCGCTCAAGGTAGTTTGGTGGTTGGCGGTCTGGGGGTCGGTGGCGGTGATGGTTCCAAGATATCCATTAATATTCCGGGTGTGGGTCGTATTCCCGGCGGTGCAATGGTCGAACGTCCCGCACCGACGGTATTTGGTGGCGAGAATAGTTTTGTGCTGAATCTCTTTATTCCTGATTTCACCACAACCAATCGACTGGCTGATGCCATTAACGAAAAGATCGGCATGGGCACGGCGGAGGCGATGGATGGCTCCTCGATTCTGGTGCATGCCCCGCGTGATCCGGGACAGCGTGTTGCTTATCTTTCGATGATCGAAAATTTGACACTGGAGCCGGGCGAGGCATCCGCGCGTATCATTATTAATGCTCGTACCGGTACGGTGGTGATCGGCCGCCATGTGCGCGTGACTTCGGCGGCAGTGACACATGGCAGTTTGACGGTGACGATCACTGAAAAAGCCGCCGTCAGTCAGCCTGGCGCATTGGCCGGTGGCAATACGGTGGTGGTTCCCACCACCGATATCAAAGTGACCCAGGAGAACAGCAAAATGTTCTTGTTTGAACCAGGCGTTTCACTTGGCGATATTGTGCAGGCAATCAACAATGTGGGTGCCGCACCGGGGGATTTGGTCGCGATTCTTGAAGCATTAAAAGAGGCCGGTGCCTTGCGTGCTGAGTTGGTGATTATCTGATGTCGATTCCGGTCAACAGCGGTGATGTCTATACTGATGTCTCTTCGTTGCGCAATCTCAAACGTGATGCTGCGCAGGGATCGCCTGAGGCATTAAAAAAGACGGCAGAGCAGTTTGAGGCGATTTTCCTGCAGATGATGCTCAAATCGATGCGTCAGACATCAAGTGGTGATGGAATGTTTGACAGTGATCAGAGCCGTTTCTACCAGGATATGTTCGATCAGCAGATCTCCATTAATATGGCCAAGAAGCGCCAAATCGGGATTGCCGACATGTTGGTGAAACAGTTAAGTAAAGATCAAGGCGCGCCAGTGGCGGAACCACAGAAAGGTCTGAAGCTTGATATGGAACGGCTGAGATTATCTGCTCAATTTCAGCGTTTGCCGACAATGCCATTGGCGGTGTCGGCCGTATCACTTACTACTGCGCCGTCTACGCTGGCTGCTGCTACCCCGGCTACTGTTACACAGCTCCCTTCTAATTCAGCACCTATCACTAATGTTGGCTTTGATTCGCCCGCCGATTTTGTTGAAAAACTCTATGCACTGGCAGAGAAGTATGGCACTGAACTCGGGGTTGAGCCGAAGGTGTTGTTGGCGCAGTCGGCGCTGGAGACTGGCTGGGGGAGAAGTGTCAGTCGTGATGCCAACGGTATTAGCAGCAACAATCTTTTTAATATCAAAGCTGATAAACGTTGGAGCGGAGCGCAGGTGACGGTGAAGACGCTGGAATATGAAAAAGGTAGTGCTGTGCAGCAGCAGGCGGCTTTCCGCGCCTATCCCGATTTTGAAGCAAGTTTCAGGGACTATGTGGCGTTTCTGAAGTCAAACCCGCGTTATCAGCAGGCCTTAGGTCAGACAAACAATGGCCCGGCCTTTATCAATGCTTTGCATGAGGCAGGTTATGCCACAGATCCTAACTATTCGACCAAAATCAATACACTGATGAAGGGTGATCTTTTGGGTGATGCAACGGCTAGGTTGCAGAAATTAACGCAAGGGCCGTTAACCTAGCGGGGAGTATCTGCATCAATCGGTTGCTTGCGCAGACGCAGTAGCCATGTTGAACGTGATGAGGCAAAAATATGGCGTCAGGAATGTTGGGTGTAGGGGTTTCTGGACTGTTGGCGTATCAACGCAGCCTGCAGACGGTTAGCCATAACATCGCCAATGCCAATACCGAGGGTTATAGCCGTCAGCGGGTTGAACTTGGCACCCAGCCGCCACAGTTTACTGGTGGCAGTTATCTTGGCACCGGGGTGACTATTTATAACGTCAGCCGCAGTTACGATGGTTTTTTGGTCGGACAGGTACAGGCCTACACCTCATCTTTTAATCAGGCCGATACTTATGCATCTTATGCCACCTCGATTGACGAGATGCTGGCTGATCCGAAGACTGGACTGATGCCTGTGGTGCAGGATTTTTTTGGTGCGGTTCAGGGAGTGTCCAATGACCCCTCATCTCTGCCAGCGCGCCAGGCGATGATCACTCAAGGTGAAACTTTAGTAGATCGGTTTAAGAATATGAACCAACGCTATGAGGATATGCGCAGCAAGGTAAACCAGCAGATCGGAAGCAATGTTTCTGAGGTCAATGGGCTGGCAAAGGCGCTGGCTGCAGTCAACCGCAATATCGTTTTGGCGACAGGCAGTACCCCGCCCAATGACTTGCTTGATAGCCGTGACAATTTGCTCGCTCAGCTTTCCGAGCGGGTCTCTATCAGTACGGTGATGCAGGATAATGGTGCCGTGAGCGTCTTTATCGGTAAAGGCCAGCCGCTGGTACTCAATTTTGATGCTAGTAATTTGGCTGTGACCCGTAATAGCTATGATATTAGCCAGCTTGAAATCAGTATCGATACAGGTGTGAGTGGTAATCAGGAGGTATCGGGGCAGATCACGGGTGGCAAGCTCGGTGCCCTGCTTGATTTTCGCCAGAATGTACTGACGCCCGCACAGAATTCACTGGGAGCACTGGCGATTGGCATCAGTGACACCTTTAATACGCAGCACCGCTTGGGGCAGGATATTAATGGTGCACTGGGCGCTGATTTTTTCAAAACCTCTAGTCTGCAAGTATTGCCGAGTGTTGGTGCCCCTGGGGCAGTGGTAGCCAACCTAGCGGACTCAAAACAGCTAACCAAAGATGAGTATCTGTTGCGTTTTAATGGTGGCAACAACTACACCATGATTCGTGACTCTGACAAACAATCTTTTACCTTTAATACTGGCGGAGCTTCTCCCTACACCACTCCGGCGGTGGATGGTTTTAGCCTGACCATTACGGCGGGGGCAGCCATTGGCGATAGTTATGCGATTAGACCGGGCAAAACTGGGGCTTCATTTATTGATCTGAAAATCACTAATCCCAGAGAGGTGGCAGCGGCCTCGCCTATTCTGGCGCAGAAGACAATTGGTAACAGTGGCTCAGGTGCGATATCGGCCGGTGCGGTTACCAATACAGCAACTTTGCCCTTGGGTGGAGGCATTACGCTGACCTACAACGCCGGGAATGTTTTGATTACTGGCGCGCTACCTGCTTCTGTCCCCTACGTGAATGGCGGCACAATCCTGCTCAATGACCCCGGTGATGGCACCGGCATTAAGGTGGCAATCAGTGGTGCGCCTGCCAATGGCGATACATTCACGATTGGTGATAATACCAATGGTATTGGTGATAACCGTAATTCATTGTTATTGGGAAAACTGCAAACACTGCGCCAGCTCGACAATGGTAACGCCAGTTATGACGAATTTTATGGCGGCATGGTGGCGGATATTGGCATCAAAACTAATCAGGCCCAGATTGTTAAGGAGTCACAGTCGCGTCTGATGGATCAGGCGCAGAATGCCAGGGATGCATTGTCGGGGGTTAATTTGGACGAAGAGGCGGCTAATCTGATGAAGTTTCAGCAGGCATATCAGGCTGCCTCGCAAATTTTTGTTGTCACCAATACCATGTTCCAGTCTCTAATAGCGGCACTGCGAGGGTAATCTATGCGTATCTCAACTCAAATGATACAACGATTGGCGGTCAACTCGATTCTTGATCGACAAACGACCCTGAGTCAGACACAGCAGCAGCTGGCGACTGGGCGGAGAATACAAACTCCCGCTGATGATCCGACAGGCGCGACGCAGGCGTTGACGGCGAGCCAAAAGCTGGGCATTACCGAGCAATATCAGACGAATGCAGGCCGCGCGGTTTCCCGCTTAGAATCGGAGGAGACCCTCTTAATCGCGGCGGGAAATTCGTTACAGCGTATTCGGGAGCTGGCGATACAAGGGGAAAATGGCTCTTTGTCACAGGGAGCGCGTGACGCAATCGCAGTAGAGGTGTGGCAACGTTTGGATGAGCTATTTGATATGGCCAATAGCAAGGATGGTAGCGGCGAGTATCTGTTCTCCGGTTTTCAGGGCAATACTCCGGCCTTCGTCAACGCCGCGCCAGGCGTCTATAACTACCAGGGGGATCAAGGGCAACGTGCGTTACAGATCAGCCCAACCCGACAGATCGCCACCTCTGATCCAGGCTCGGCCATTTTTGCGGACTTGCCTTACAGTGGTGGTGGTACCCAGAATATTTTTAAAACGGTCTATGATTTCGCCACTGCACTGAATAACAATACCCCACTAGGTGAGACGCTGAGTGATCTTGATACGGCGATGGATAAAATATCCAGCGTCAGGGCCGAGATAGGCGGACGTATCAATGCCATCGATAGCCAAAGGGGTAGCAATGATCAATATACTGTGCAGCTCAAAGGAATGCTTTCTGATATTCAGGATCTCGATTATGCCGAGGCGATAGGTCGTCTCAATTTGCAGCTCACTGGTCTTCAGGCGGCGCAGCAGTCGTTCCAAAAAATACAGAGTTTGTCGTTGTTCAATTACCTATAAACGATTATTTGAGCCGCCTTTGGCGGGCAGCCTGTTACGTCAACGAATTGCCATCGTTAATTTAGGGTGAGAGATCACTGCCATTTAATTGACTATTTGCTATTAACAAAACTCAATGAAGTAAGTTGATTTGCTTTCATCCCTCGCGGTTATAGAGCAGCCTTCAATACCGCTCATAAGTTAATTTCTGCATGATCCACTGGCGTGCCATCCTTGTTTTCAGTGCTCTTCCTTTGTGTGAGGCCTTGGTATTTAGCCAGCACCATCTTCAGATATTCTGTGGCATGGATATTGTATGACTACCCATACGACAACTGGGTGGGCACTCAAAAATGTTTAATGGAAAATCGATACTAATCACCGGTGGCACGGGTTCCTTTGGCCAGCGTTATATCAAAACCCTGCTTGAACGCTACAAGCCCGCTAGGTTGATCATCTACTCTCGTGATGAACTGAAGCAGTACGAGATGCAGCAGCACTACAACGGCCCGATGATGCGCTACTTTATCGGTGATGTCCGTGATGGCGACCGCCTTAAACAGGCGACGCGTAATGTCGACTTTATTATCCACGCCGCCGCCCTCAAACATGTACCTGCGGCTGAATATAATCCGATGGAGTGCATCAAGACTAATATTCACGGTGCCCAGAATGTGATCGAGGCCGCGTTGGAAAATAACGTCGAGAAGGTAATCGCTCTTTCTACCGACAAGGCCGCCAACCCGGTCAACCTCTATGGAGCCACCAAACTCGCCTCGGACAAACTGTTTATTGCCGCCAACAACATCGTCGGTTCGCGCCAGTGCCGCTTTTCAGTGGTGCGTTATGGCAATGTCGTGGGGTCTCGTGGTTCAGTCGTGCCATTCTTTAGAAAAATTATTGCCGAGGGGGCACACGCACTGCCGATTACCGATGAACGTATGACCCGTTTCTGGATTACCCTGCAACAGGGAGTCGATTTTGTGTTGAAAAATTTCCAGCGCATGCAGGGTGGCGAACTCTTTGTGCCGAAGATCCCGTCGATCAGGATTATGGATCTGGCGGAGTCGATTGCACCCGGCATGCCGGCCGAATTTGTTGGCATCCGTCCCGGCGAAAAACTGCACGAAATAATGTGTCCCGCTGATGATTCTCATCTGACACTCGACTTTGGCGACCACTACGTCATCTGTCCCACCATCCAGATGTTCAGAAGTGTCAATTTTGAAACTAATCGTATGGGCGAGAAGGGCAAAATTGTGGAGCAGGGGTTTTACTACAGCTCCGGCAACAACGCTGAATTCCTGACAGTACCACAGCTAGTTGAGCTAAATCGGGAGCTGGGATTGTGATCCCCTATGGCCGCCAATCCATCAGCGGCGATGATGTGGCTGCGGTCACCGCAACATTGGAATCGGATTGGTTGACTACCGGTCCCAAGGTGGATGAGTTCGAACATAATGTTGCCGCTTATGTCGGTACCCGTCATGCCCTGGCAGTTTGCAACGGTACTGCCGCTCTGCACTGTGCCGCCGTGGCAGCCGGGATTGGCCCCGGTGACGAGGTGATCGTGCCTGCCATCACCTTCGTGGCGACGGCTAATGCCGTTGTCTTTCAGAATGGCACCCCAGTCTTTGCCGATGTTGAACGCGACACTCTGCTGATCGATCCCGCTTCGGTAGAGTCAAAAATTACGTCAAAGACCAAGGCGATTATCGCCGTTGATTACGCCGGTCAGCCGTGTGACTACGCGGCGTTGAAAACCATCGCCAATCGCCACAACCTGATATTAGTGGCCGATGCCAGCCACTCACTCGGTGCCTCGTCTGAGTTTGGCAAGGTTGGGCAGTTAGCCGATTTAACCACATTCAGTTTTCATCCAGTAAAGCCCATCACCACTGGCGAGGGTGGCATGATTGTCACCGATGATGAGTCGTTATGGCGCGCCATGCGCCGTTTCCGTAATCACGGCATCGACAACGATAGCCGCCAGCGTGAAGCAGCCGGGCAGTGGTTCTATGAAATGGTTTCGCTGGGTTACAACTACCGCATCTCCGATATCCTCTGTGCCCTGGGTATTTCGCAGCTGAACAAGCTTGATGGCTGGATTAAACGGCGCCAGCAGATTGCAGCGCAGTACGACAACGCCTTTGCCGCAGTTGCTGGAGTTACGCCGCTGGCCACCCGAGCGGGGGTGTCTCATGGCTACCATCTCTATGCGATTCGGGTTGATGTCAGCCAGTTTGGAAAAACCCGTGATGAGTTATTTACGGCGCTGCGCCAGCGTGATATTGGCGTCAACGTCCACTATCTGCCACTTAATCTGCATCGCTTTTATCGCGAACGTTTTGGTGCACATGCCGGTCAGTGTCCTGTCGCGGAGCAGGTTTTTACCGAACTTTTATCACTGCCGATTTATCCAGGGATGAGTGATGTTCAGGTGGAAGAAGTAATCACTGCGGTAAAGGATGAGGCAGTATCATGAAACAGATGCCAAAATTTATTGCCGAGGTCTCCAGCAACCATAGTCGTGATCTGATTCGTTGCCTTGACTTCATCGATGCCGCTGCCGAGATTGGCTGCGATGCCGTTAAATTCCAGCTCTTCAAGATCGATCAACTCTTTGCCCCGGTGATCCTGGCCAAGAGTGAGGCCCATCGCAAACGCCAGGAGTGGGAGTTGCCGCTAGAATTCCTGCCGAAACTTTATGAACGCTGCCAACAGAAAAAAATAGAATTTAGCTGTACACCCTTCTATCTTGAAGCCGTTGATGAGCTGCTGCCTTATGTTGATTTTTACAAGATCGCCTCTTATGAACTGCTGTGGGATGAGTTGCTGGTCAAGTGTGTCGATACCGGCAAACCCGTCATCCTCTCCACCGGCATGGCGATCCTGCCTGAGATTAGCCATGCCATGCAGGTGATGCGCAATGCGGGCGGTAAGGAGTTGGCGCTGCTGCACTGCGTCTCTGCCTATCCAACGCTGGCCAAGGATTGCAATCTGGCGGCTATCGCCACGATTCGTGACGCCGCCGCGTGTACAGTCGGTTGGTCTGATCACACCGTCGATCCCGCCGTGATCTATCGCGCCATCTATCATTGGGCTGCTGAGTTGATCGAATTTCACCTCGATCTCGATGCCAAGGGAGCGGAGTACGCGGCGGGACACTGTTGGTTGCCAGCGCAGATGGCCGAGGTTATCACTACCCTAAAACGTGGTCTCACGGCGGATGGTGATGGTTGCAAAGTGCCGTCAGTCGCCGAGTTGGCTGATCGCGATTGGCGCGCCGATCCCAAGGATGGATTGCGGCCGCTACAGAATATTCGCGACGAGTGGCAACAGCGTTAAACCCTGAATGGAGAGTAATGCAATGGAGCAATCACCAGCACTGGTCATCATTACGGGCGGAACACGTGGCATTGGTCTTGCCACGGCCAAAGTTCTAGCGGCACAGGGCTACGCTCTGGAACTTTGGTACAACAGTCGCAAGTCTGATGCCGAGAGTGCAGCAGCGCAGTTGCAGCAGTTTGCAGTCCCGCTGGTCTGCCGTCAGGTTAATATCGTTGATCGCCAGCAGGTGCAAGGGGCAATGGATGTCGCAATGCAACGTTGCGGTGCCATCCATGGGCTGGTGAATAACGCGGGCATTTTGCAACAAAAACCCTTCGCCACTATTACCGATGAAGATTGGGATCGCATGATCGATGTCAATCTCAAAGGGGCCTTTATCTGTTCGCAGGAAATCATGGTGCGCATGGTGGGAAAGGGCGGCGTAATCGTCAATGTCGCCTCATCGGGTGGACAGCTCGGTGGTATGTTGGCCGTGCATTACGCCGTTACCAAAGCAGGCATTATCGCGCTGACTAAATCGCTGGCACGGGTTGGTGCGGCCAATGCTATTCGCGCCAACTGTGTTTCACCCGGTTTGATCGTCACCGAGATGACTCAAGGCGAACTAAATTCCGATGTCGGTCGCGACAAAATCGCTCTGCATGTACCACTGGCCCGTGCTGGAGAAGCGCAGGAGGTGGCCAATGCCATTGCCTATCTGCTCTCGGACAAGGCGAGCTACATCACCGGTCAAACACTCAACATCAACGGTGGGTTGTACATGGGATGAGGATGAATGATGAACCACACGCAGCAATCATCGGACTGGGTCGCATCGCTTGGCGAATGGAAAATGATCTATTACGCGTTAAACCCTGTACCCATGTCGGTGGCTATCTCAAACATGGTTGCCGGATTCAGACCGGCAGTGATGTGGATGAGAAGGCGCGTCGCGAGTTTGCCGAACGTTATGGTGTTGATGCGCTTTATCATGATTACCGCCAGATGCTGGCAGAGGAACGGATTGATCTGCTCAGCATCTCGGCTTATGCCACCGAGCGCCACGAGATGGTGATGGCAGCGATCAATCACAAAATACCGGCCATCTTCTGTGAAAAAGCATTGGCGACATCGCTGGAGCAGGCGGATGAGATGGTGGATGCACTCGCCAAGAGTAAGACCCTGCTTGTTACCGGCCACATGCGGCGCTGGTCCAACGATTACCAGCAGGTGAAGTGGATGATCGACAACGAGACCATTGGCCGCGTTCTTTCCGTCAACGTGCTCTTCTCCGGCAGTCTGATTCACACCGGTACCCATGCCTTTGATGTATTGCACTGGTGGTTTGGTGAGCCGCTGGCGGCGCAGGGAAGGGTGGTCATCAAAGCCAAAAAAGATAAGCAGAGCGGTTATCGTTACAGCGCTAAAAAATTGGCCGATGCTGGCGGTGTCGGGCAGTTTTACTTTGCCAATGGTGTAGTCGCTACTATCGAAGGACAGGTAAAGAATTACTTCATCTTCGAGTTCGATATCGTCGCCACTAAAGGGCGGATCAGAATCGGTAATGACGGCCTCTCGCTTTATCGTCCTGCCTCAAGCGCACGCATGAGTGGCTTTGATGAATTGCTACCGACCACGATTAACATGCCACCCTCTGCCTATGAGGGAACTGCCTGGGATTCCGCAGTGGCGGCGTTGCTCGGAAATAAAGAGTGCCTGCGTGTGGCATCAACTGCAAAAGAGGCACGCACCGCACTGGAAATGGCGCTCGCTTTCTACCACTCCCAGCAACAAGGGGGCACTGAAATTAATTTTCCTCTGCCGCGAAACGGAATGTCGGTACCTTCAAGATGATGCAAGATAATGGCGAGATGATAAATATGAATGAGTTGCCATGGACCAAGGTAATGCGTTTACAGCGCAGTGCCAGCAGTGAGCCACTACAAACGTTTCGTCACTGCCCCTTATGTCAGAGCAGTGCTGAAGATGAACTCTTCGCCCTGAACGATTTTCAGTTTTTTACCGACCAGGATGGCCGCAATCGCGCCGATCATCGCGTGGTCTGTTGCCAACAGTGTGGCCTGATCTACACCAATCCTTGTTACACCCCAACAGGGTTTCAGGTGCTGTTTGACAAGGCGGGTTGCAGTTATGGCCACACCGCCGGGCGCATCGGTGAACAGGTGACGTGGTTGAGTGAACGCTTCCCAGCGGCAGAATCACTGATGGATGTGGGGTGTGGGAATGGCGATCTGCTCAAGGCGCTGCCGCAGACATTGTCGCGTTACGGTATTGATGTCGATGAACAAACGCTTAGCAACGTGGCGCACGATGCCCCCGGCATCAACTTTACGCGCTGCGATTTTAATGGCTTGGAGAGTCTGCCGCAGGTGGATGTGATCACCATGTTTCACGTACTTGAACACCTGCCCGATCCCGATGGCTTTCTGGCCCAGCTTCACAGCTTGTCGAAGCATTCTGTTGCGTTGGTGATCGAGGTGCCGGTGGTGGATCGTGCCGCCGAGTTACAGGATCGCGATATTGTTGGCTTCTTCACCGTGCAGCATCTCACGCATTTTAGTAAGACCTCGCTGAAACGACTGCTGGCAAAAAATGGTTGGCGCATTGTTCATGGCGAGGCGATGGAGGGCTACAACGGCTGGCGGGTGGTGGCAGAGCATGGTCAGATTCAGGCAGATGTTGGCCATGATGCCAGCGGTTTGGTTGCGGCACGCACCTATCTTGATGTGTGGAAAAACAACGTAGAACTGGTGAGACGCCGCATCGAAAATTTGCATAGTGCGCGGCAGATCATGATCTGGGGCGCAGGGCAGCACACTGAATATCTGGCACTGCTGACGCGCCTGTTTGATCTGGATGCCAGTTATGTTCTGGTGGATAGTGATCCGCTGAAGCAGGGGCACCACTACCATTCGTTGCCGGTGTTGTCGCCCGAACAGATCCCGGAGCAGGCGTGGTGCAGCGACAGCTTTCCGATAGTGATTTCCACTTATGGTGGCCAGGAAAGCCTGCTCAATGTGTTGCAGGAGAAGGGAGTGGCAGAATCAAGAATCATCGCGCTCTATGACAGAACATCACGTTATTAAAGATGGAATTTGAATCATGACAACAGGTGTTGAAGTTATTGTTGATGCGTTCGTTCGCCACGACTGTGAACGGCTCTATGTTTATCCAGGTGGCACTATCGCACCGATTCTTCACGAGGCTAAAAATAGAGGGCTGGATATTTTTTGTGGCCGTCACGAACAGGGGGCGGGTTACGCGGCATTGGCGGTATCGCGGCTGAGAATGCAACCGCAGGTAGTGATGGTCACCTCCGGGCCGGGTGTCACCAATCTTATAACCGCCGTGGCTGACGCCTATTTTGACAATACGCCGTTGATCGTGATTACGGGTCAGGTTGGAACCGGCGATCTCAAACGTGACCTGCCAGTACGGCAGCGCGGCTTTCAGGAGGTCGATAGTTGTGCCCTGATGGCATCAATCACCAAGGCGCAGTTTTTGGTCGAGCATCAGGACGATCTGGCACGGGTGATGGATCAGGCATTTTATATCGCCAGCAGTGGCCGCTTTGGCCCGGTGCTGATCGACATGCCGATGAATGTGCAGCGTGGTGAACTATCGGCTCCTGCCGTAGTGCTGCCAATATTGAAAATGCAGCAACAGGATAGCGATCTCGCTGGCATCTTCTCTGGCATCGCGCAGCTAGCTGCATGGCTGAATAACGCGCAGCGCCCGATCATTATCGCTGGCCAGGGGGTATTGCTGGCACAGGCGCATGAAGAGTTGCGCATGCTGGCGACCACTTATAGCATCCCCGTTTCCCACTCGCTGCTCGGGCTGGGGGCGATGCCATCCGATTCAGAGTTGTCCTTGGGCTTCCACGGTCACACCGGCAATCAGTATGCGGGCAAGGCGATCCAGAATGCCGATCTGGTCATCGCAATTGGCTCGCGTCTCGATGTGCGCCAGACCGGCAATCAGTTTGACCGTTTTGCACCGGGTGCCAGGATTGTGCGTATCGACCTTGATGCCAATGAGGCAAAACATGGCCGGGTACGCACCGACTTGTTGATCAATGCCGATGCCAAAGCGGCGTTGCTGGCGCTGCTGCCACTGCTGCCGGAATTGAAAACAGTGAAACTGCCACAGTGGTCAGCATGGCTTCAACAGATTGATGCCTGGCGGCAAGAGTACGCCCTGAGCTATGACCAACACAGCCGATTCAAACCGCAGTGGGTGGTGGAAACAGCTGATCGTCTGAGTCGTGGCCAGCGCGTGCTGGCTGTCACTGGCGTCGGTTCTCATCAACACTGGGTGGCGCGCCACTTCAGCTTTGATTATCCACGGCGCGCACTGTTGACATCGGGTGGCCACGGCGCGATGGGTTACGATTTGCCGAGTGCAGTGGGTGCACAGCTACAGGACAAGGATGCATTGGTGCTCTGTTTTGTCGGTGATGGATCGTTGCAGATGAACATGCAGGAGCTGGGCGCCGTGGCGGAACACAATCTGCCGGTGAAAATTATCGTGCTTGATAATCACCGACTCGGCATCGTCTCGCAGTTTCAGAATTTTAACTGGCAAGATGATCCCACCACCGGTAACAAGTGGAATCCAGACTTCGCTGTGATTGCCGAAGGGTATGGTATTCGTGCCTTCACGATACGTGAGAGTGGGGCAGTGGAGGCGACGCTGCAAGAGGCATTTGCCCATCATGGCCCGGCGTTGGTTCACTGTGTCATTGATGAAGAGGAAGATATAACGCCGATGCTTCTGGCAGGCCAGACATTGGATCAGATGTGGTCTCGTTGATGACTGGATAAGATAATTGTAAAAAACGAGAGATTGGAATGGATAGTTTTTTAAAGGGATATTTAAATAAATGCTAAGTGAATTGTTAGAAGAAATTTCGCATCGTTTTTTAGCGATAGATGATGTCCTATGTGATGTTAGCCAGGCAATTGTTTTTGGTGCCGGAGGTAGTGGAACGCATGCGATACGCGTACTGCAATCCTTTGGCATCACCATTGTCTGTGTCTGTGATAATGACCGGCAAAGGCAGGGTGGCCTCATCTCTGGCATTCCAATTATCGCCCCAGAACAGTTACGAGACTATCAAAACACTATTGTGTTTGTGGCCAGTGATTGGGGTATGGATATTGGCAGACAGCTGCAACAATTGGGCGTCAAATATTTTTATCTTGGATTTGCTTTTGATTTTGAGCGATGGAAGAAACACTATGTCCCGGAGCAGATACTGGGTGCGGCGGAGCAGATAGAAGCGGCTTATGCATTGATGTCAGATGAGTCATCACGCGCCACTTATCGGGCCTTGCTTAAATATCGCCTTACCCTCGATTCCGAGTTTTTTATCCCTGCTGAATTTCCACAGTATTACCATCCACTGGTGTCGCTAGAGAGAGGCGATGTCATTCTCGACGGTGGTGCCTGGTCTGGGGATAGCGCTCTGGAATTTTCCCATGGGCTAGATAAAAATTGCACTATCTACTCATTCGAGCCGGAGGCCGATAATTATCAGAGATTGCTGGTAACTATCGAGGCGGAAAAATTAAACTCAGTGGTAGTTCCATGTCAATTTGGAATGTGGAAAGAGACGACTACATTGAGTTTTACTACCGCACTTGAAAATAGTATGCAATATCATGTTTCAGACAGCGGTGATAAAAAAATAGCTGTCACCAGCATCGATGATTTTTCCCGAGAGCGAGGCTTGAAGGTTGATGTAATAAAGATGGACATAGAGGGCTCTGAGGTTAATGCCTTGGCAGGGGCGGCTGAAACCTTGATGCGTGATCGGCCAAGGCTGATAATTAGCGCCTATCATGAACCCGATGATATGTGGCAAGTACCATTGATGATCCATGCTATTAACCCAGATTATCGTTGCTATTTTGCGCATCACAGGCAAAGTCCATTCGATTATGTTTTATATGCCAGGTGTGTAGCTTAAATAGCTGAGTACAAATCAAGAATGAAAACTTTAATGGTAGTCAGCGGCGGTACTGAGGCGGTACCAGGGATCAAACGTGCCAAGGCGATGGGACTGCGTGTGGTGGTGAGTGATATGAACCCCGATGCGCCTGGCTTTGAGTTTGCCGATGATCGCCTGATCGCCAGCACCTACGATGTGGAACAGACGATTACTATTGCTCGCGACTATCATCACACTTGCTGCAAACTTGATGGCGTTATCTGCATGGCTGCTGATGTGCCGTTGACCGTGGCCTCGGTCGCGGATGCCTTGGGATTGCCGGGGCTGAGTTTGGAGACGGCCCATCTCGCCGCCGACAAGCTGCTGATGAAGCAACGTTTCGCGCGTGATGGCATCGCCATTCCCTGGTTCAGTCAAGTACTGTCGCTGCAACAGTTGCAGCAGTTCATGCAAGAGCGCGGCCCGCGACTTGTTATCAAACCTGTCGATAGTCGTGGAGCCCGTGGCGTGTTGCTGTTGAATGAATCTATTGATCTGAGCTGGGCCTACCAACATGCCAAATCACAATCAGCCACCGGCCGAGTTATGGTGGAGGAGTATCTGACCGGACCGCAGGTGAGTAGTGAGAGTGTGATGGTGGGTGGCGTGGGTTACACCTCGGGTTTTGTCGATCGCAACTATGAATATTTGGAGCGTTTTTCACCTTACATTATCGAGAATGGCGGTGAACAACCCACACGCCTGAGCAGCAGTGAGCGCCAAGCGATCATCGCGCTGGCGGAGCAGGCTGGGCGTTCTATGGGCATTATGAATGGTATCGCCAAGGGTGATATGGTGATGACGGCCGAGGGGCCGAAGGTGATTGAAATTGCAGCACGCCTCTCGGGTGGTTGGTTTTCCAGCGACCAAGTGCCGCTCGGGACTGAGGTTGATCTGATCGGCGCGGCGATTCAGCTGGCGTTGGGTGAAACACCCGATCCCAGTATGTTATTGCCAGCACAGCACAAGGGCGTGGCAATCCGTTATTTCTTTCCCGAGCCGGGGGTAGTGAAGACGATTCATCGCGTTGCTGAATTTGCGACTAAGCCATGGGTTCATCGCCTCGGATTTTTTGTCGAGCCCGGCGAGCGTATTGGCACGATGAGTGATCACACCAAACGCGCCGGTTTTGTCATCACCCTAGGGGGCGATCGGGCTGAGGCGGTGGCCCGTGCCCAAGCGGTGATCGACGCCGTGATTATCGAAATGCAGTGAGATTATGAGCAAGGTATTAGGTGTTATCGGTGCCCGTCTTAACTCCAGCCGTTTGCCGGGTAAACATCTGCTTGACCTGGCCGACAAGCCGTTGATCGCTCGCCTCTTTGAACGGCTGGAAAAGATCCCGGAACTCGATGCGATTGTGCTGGCCACCACTGCCGATGAGTACAACCAGCCACTGGTGCAGTGGGCGCGGCAAACAGGTAAAACAGTGTTTGCCTTTGCCGGGGATGTGAATGATCTAGTGGGGCGTGTCGATGCCATCGTCAAACAATATCAACCACAGATCGTCGTCTATTTTTGCGGTGACTCACCGTTGATCGAGCCGACCATTGTCTCGCGCATGATCAACGGTCTGCTCATGGCACCAGAGGCTGATGTTGTCTCCTTAAAATTTACTAGCCCAGAAAATCGCACAATGCACGAAGGGTTCATGCCTTACCCACTCAAGACCTGGAACCGGCTTGTTGAGCTGGCGACTGAGCCGAGTGATCGTGAGCATGTCGGCAGCTCACTGAAAAAGGCGACGGCGCTGACCGTGGTGACGGTTGACGATGACGAGATCTACTCTCGCATCGAACAGCGCATCTCTGTCGATACCCCCTCTGACTATCAGTTCATGGCGGAGGTCTATCGACGTTGGTATCAGCATCATGCAGATGATTCCATTGTCTCATTGGCGTGGGTGATTGATGAGTTACAGCGTGATGAGCCGTTGCGCCTGATCAATCAACAGGTGCGGCAGAAGGGCGTCATGGATAAATCGGCAAAAATTCTGCTGCTGACGCAGTGTGGCGAGGCGGTTGGCCTAGGCCATCTGCGCAGAACCACGCGGCTGGCGCGGGCGTTGCAAGATCACTTCTCTGCCGGGGTTGAGCTGATGATTGTGGGCGGAGAGGTGGCGCTCCCTGGATTAGCGTTGCTGCCACACACCTTTGTTGCGCCGCAAAAATTCAGTGAAACGCTATTGAAAAGAATGGAGGCCTATCGTCCTGAGGCGGTAGTGTTTGATGTTGCCGTTGATCGTCTGCCGGGCAATATTGCGGCGCTGCTTTCGCAACTCCGTCAGCAGCAGATTGTCACGGTTGCTGTGGATGGTTTGTTTGAACAACATGATCTGCTCGATCTGATTTATATTCCCTCGTTTTATGTCACTCCCAGTCATTTAAAACAAGCGGGCGTAAATAAAGTAACGTTTGGTTGGGATCACTACTTCATCGATCCGGCATTCAACTCACGCGAATGGAGCGAGGGTAATCGAGTGATTGTTATGACCGGTGGCAGTGATCATTACGGCCTGGGCGAGTTGTGGCCCGCGATGCTTGACCGTTTGTTACCAACAACAGCAAATATCACTTGGGTGCAAGGACCTTATGCAAAATCTCCAAGCTTGCCAGCCAAACCGCGTTTGAGTTGGCAACTTAAACAAGCACCAGAAAATTTATCGCAGTTGATGATGGAATCCGACTACGCCATCACCCCTTATGGCGTTACGCTGTTTGAACTATTAAAGCTGGGAAAACCGGTGGTTTCCTATCATCCCGTTGATGCTCAACAGGCGGAGATGGCGGCATTTAAAGCGGCGGATGTGGCGAGATTAGCGTTGAATACAGAAGGCGCGGTGGAGGGATTGGTGGAGTTGATGACGAATGCCAATAGCGCAAAAAAATTGGCTGTTTGTGCGGGAGAAAAAATGAACGGTTGCGATGGCGCAGTGAAACTCGCCTCCCGCGTGATGGCGTTGTTGAGGAGAGAATGATGAAACAAGCGTTTACCATATTCCATCTCAATCTTGCTTACTCCTCCATCGCGGAAGAACAACGCCTGACGGTGATAAAGACGTGTTATATACCATTGCTTGAATTGATCGAGCAGCATGATTTTAAAATCGGTATCGAACTGACCGGCTGGACGTTATTACAGATAAATACTCTGGCACCTGAATGGGTGACACGTTTCAAAACGGCGCTGGCGCAGGGGCGTACAGAGTTGATTGGCAGTGGTTACAGTCAGATCATTGGCCCGTTGATTCCCTTTGAGGTCAATCAGTGGAATCAATACCTCGGCTTGGAGACTTATACAGAACTGCTAGGTGTAAAACCGACGCTGGTGCTGGTCAACGAAATGGCTTATTCGAGCGGCATGCTAGAGCTGTATCAGGATGTCGGCTATGCGGGCATCATCATGGATCGCGATAATGTGACGTTGGCCCATGGTCGCAGTTGGGATGCGGAGAACCTGCCGAGTCATGCCAGTGATCACGAAGGCAATATCACGCTGCCAGTGCTTTGGTCTGATTCGATTCTATTTCAGAAACTTCAGCGCTACATGCACGGCGATATTCGCCTAGTGGACTATCTTGATTATTTCGAAAAGCGGCTGGCCACCAATCGAGTACCGCTGGCGCTCTATTGCAATGATGCCGAGGTATTTGATTACCGACCAGGCCGTTATGACGTCGAATCGAAGCTTCATCCTGAAGGTGAATGGCGGCGCTTAACGGGGCTGATCGAAAAACTCGCAGATGACTACCCGATTGAACTTGTATTACCCACGACAGCACTGAATCAACATCTGGCGCATAGTTCTGGCGAAATGCTCTGCCTCACCTCAGTATCACAGCCGATCGTGGTAAAAAAACAGGCCAAATATAATGTCAGCCGCTGGGCCATTACCGGACGTGATGATTTGTGGATCAATACGATGTGCCATCGCCTCTATCAGCGCTTGAGGGGCAGTGTGAATCAGTCTAAGTGGCGCACACTCTGCGAGTTGTGGGCAAGTGATATTCGTACTCATATCACCGCAACACGTTGGGGCGAGGCGCGTGATCAGGTGCAGCGGTTGTTGTCGGCGTTGGGCAGCGACAGCCATTTTGATGGCGGTGTGCATGAAGCTTTTCCGGTGGTGGGAACGTCACAAGGGCTCTGTGAAGGTGTGACAGTGACGCGTGACCCGGAAGGGATAATGTTGGACATTGCGACCGCCACACTACGATTGCGGCTGAACCTGCGGCGTGGCATGGCGATTGATGCCCTTGCTTTTAAACGGCATGGTTGGACACCAATTATTGGTACGTTGCCTCACGGCTACTTCACATCCATTGATCTTGGCGCTGATTTTTACAGCGCCAACACGGTGATTGAACAGGTCACGCAACATAAACGGATCACTGATCTTGAGCGTGTTGAAGCGCACATTCGTTACGATGACCGCTACCTCTATCTGCGTGCCGCAGTGACCACTAAAGAGGGTGATATTATCAAGCATCTACGTATCGCGCGGGCAGGTGAAGAGGTCGGCTGTGGTGTTGAATTTCCCGGCTGGAAACGTCCTTATGGCACAGTGAGAACTGGCTTCATCACCCTTTTGCCCGAGGCGTTTTCTGGCGCAGTAACGGTGCAGACGCGCAATGGCGGCAAGTTGGTAGAGTCTTTTGCGATCGACCGCGATGTATTTCATACCCACTCGGCTTCGACGTTGGTCTCGGTCACTAACGGATTAGGCGGAGAGAGCGGCTCAATTACGGTGAAGGATAAGCAGGTGGGACTGGTGATCGATTGGCAGCCATCCGCCTGTGCAGCATTTCCGATGCTCTATCATCGCGAGTGCTCACCCACCGCGTTGACGCAGATTGTCTTTTCGCTAGCGGAACTGGATGAATCATTCTGCGATGGCGGTGAGTTACCGGGATTCTTTTTTACACTTAGGCCAGCGGAGTAGGGGAGTATGGACAGCGGATTTTTGCAGCGTAACCTGACGATTATCGAACGACGCTGGCCGGTCTTATATCAGTCGCTCATCCTGCTTGATTCGGCAGAACGAGCCCATTTTGTCAGTGAAACGGAAGCGCCCACCCTGCTGGTGGATGGCATTCACCTGAGCAGTTGTTTTGATAGCAAACGTGAGGCGAGACTCCAGGCCACTCGGGTGGCGGAGGGCGCGTCGTCGGCATGGATCTATGGCGTGGCGACAGGTGATTTACAGCGTGAACTATTACAACGTCAGCCGTTGCAGCAGCTCGATGTGGTAATACTGAATCTGGAACTCTTCAGAAGTTGTCTGCATTATTTTGATCAGAGTGATTGGTTGGCAGATCACCGCGTCAGGCTGACACAGGCAACTGCGCGCACCGATATTCGTGTTCCGTTTGCGGTGGTGCCAGCGTGTCTCAAAATTGTTGATCCAATGGCGGCTAAAGTGCGCGATCAAATTGTGCTGGAACTTGATACCGACTATATCAACGCCAGGGTCAGGAGTAATCCGCTATTCCAGCAGCAGATAGCTTCGAGTGTCGAACTTGTTAAATCCGATGGTGATGTTGATTCACTCTTTGGTCGCTATGGAAACCAGCGCTGTTATGTGGCGGGCGCCGGGCCATCATTGAGTGAACACTATCAACGGCTCCGTGAGCGCAAGTCTGGCATCTATCTGTTTGCGGTTGATGCAGCGCTCAAACCGCTAATGCAGAACGGTATCGTTCCTGATGTGGTAGTGACTATCGATGGCGCACCTGACCACATCATAAAACTTTTTGATGTTGATCTCTCCTTGCTGGCGAATACGCCATTGGTCTACTTTCCGATTGTGCATCGTGCCGTGATGGAGCATTGGCCAGGACCGCGTTACGCCGCTTACTCTAATAGCCCGCTCTATGAGCAACTGGCGCTGCAACATCCCAGAGGCATACTCTACGCCTCCGGCACCGTGTTTCACGCTGCGGTTGATCTAGCGGTAAAGATGGGCAGTCGTCAGCTTTGGCTGATGGGGGGTGACTTCTCGTTTCCGGGCAGCAGAACCCATGTTGCTGGCGCCGTCTTTGAAGTCGCTACCGATCAGCTGGGGTATCAGGAGTGGTTGGAGGATGGCCATGGCCATCAGGTGTTGACCTCAAAAAACCTGCGTGGCTATATGCGTGACTTGGAGCGCTACATCGCCCAGCATCCTCAGGTCACTTTTATCAATGCCAGTCGTTCAGGGGCATTGATTACCGGGACAGATTATCCAGACTCTATTTGAGGACTTATTTATGGCGGAGAAAAAAAAATGTGATATCTATAGGGTGGAGGCTGTTGAGGCCTTTCGACTGGGCATGGAGAGCCGCGGCAATGATTCCTTGATGCGACTGATGGATTGTTTGGAACCGCTATTGGCGAAAAATTCCGCTGCTCTTGGTAAAAATGAGGAAGAGCTGCTAAATCTTGTTGTTGCGGCGCAACAGCGCGGTGATTATATTTTTGTTGCTGATCTTCTGGAGTACATGCTGCCAAACAGTGCGCTTGGCGCTTATGCCTGATTTTTTTATAATGGATCTGGTTCTCTTATTATTTTTAATGTTGAGACAAGTTAGTCTCCAGTGCCTGCGTTAGATTATCAATGCCTGAATGAGTTGGATCTGCCTCGCTAATTTGGTTCAATATACTTTCGGCGGCCTCTCTTGCACCAGCCGCCGCTAGCAACATACCAAGTTCAACTAAAGTATCTATATCACGAGGTTGATATTGAAGATGCTGGGTATATACTTCAATCGCTTCCACAACTTCTCCTGCAAGCGCGAGAAATCTTGCATAAAAAGGTCTATAGCTTACCCTTATCTCTGAGAGCTGCTTTAATGCGGGCAGTACTGTTTTGTAATCTTCTTTCACCAATGAAAAATTAACAATCCGTTCAAGTGCAATCTGTTTTAGATCGAGACTGACCTTGGGATCTATTGAGTAGTAGGTATCTTCGGCCTTTTTATAGTTATTTTTCAACTCGCTTATAAGCCCATTGACCAATAAGAGAGTCTGGACTGAGAGTTCTTCAGTGCGTTCAAGCAAGCCTTCAGATAACCGTACTAATCCATCCTCATCACCTTTGGCATGATGGGCTATAGCATTCTCTACAATTTTTCCATAAGTGTTTGGGTCTGCAAAGTGGCTCTGGATGGCGTTGTCGAAATTTTTGTTGTCAGTATCGAGTAATGAGTTGAACTGATTCGTCAGGGTATTCATGTGCTGATTTATTTGCGCTAACGATTTTTTATAGATGTCTGGATGGCGTTCTTTCCATATCATCGCCCGGCCAAATTCAATATCTTGTTGCCATTGTATAAACATACGCTCGAATTTTGGTGATGGGCTCTCTTCTTCAAGACGGTTTAAAAGTCTTTTTTTTGAGTCATGGATATGTCCCAGTAAAACAGATGATCCGTGGATATATTCATCGTAATAGGTTTTTGTTTTGTCAAAGAGCTCGCCAGAAGTCCAGTCGTCACCAGTATCGGCAGTGATGATTTTTGAAAAACCACTGGAGTTATAAGATTTAACAACGGTGCTCATCACTTCATAGCGGAGATTGAGCTTTCTTTCAATTTTATCCATCTGTATTTTGTATTTTGAATAATCTGGAGTTTTTAATAATTTTTCCATTTTTGCATTGCAATTAAGCGCTACAGTGGCGAGTCTTATGATGTTTCTTAATTCTTTGGTGGCTTTGTCGATCTGCTTTATTGTTGCGTTGTAGTGACTGCATCGATCCTCGACTGTATCTTTATCGAGCAGTGATGAAATTGTATCAAACGCAGGTTCAGTAAGTGGATGGGTGATGATGATTTTTTCAGGATGGATATACTCAACGCCTTCTATTTTAGCAGCAGTTTCCGCCAGATTTATGATTTTACAGCCGTTAATCAAGGCCTTCTGTGCTTGTTTACATATTTCACTGATCGCTTCGTAATAGCCCTTGTTGGTATCAGCTGCTGTGCCTGAATTTGTTGTGACAATAAAATCAAACTTCCCGATCATCGCTCCAGCGGTACGCTCTGCCGTTCCTTGTGCGTGCGTGTAGCCATTTGCGCTGTAACAGAGATCAACGCCTGCAAGTATTATTTGGTTACAGCCTAACTCTTGTGCCAGAAGAATTGCATTATTGGTGACGGTTGGGGCAATAGTTGAAAAGTTGTTAAATCCTTCGTCATGCCATGGTAATCGTGGGCCTAAAAATACACTGCGGTTCGGCCATTGCCCAACCAACAGTGGTGTGGCGTGACTGCCATTGACGAGAAGTGTTCTGTTTCCTAGGTTTAGCATGCCCTTGCTTACCGAGAAGCTAACGTTTTGTGGATCGACTGAAACAACTATGTCGGGCTCGATTCCTACCTGTAGCAGCCGTTCCGATATCCTCGAAACAGCAATAATAATCACTTCATTACAATGTTTCTTGATCCACGGGATCAAGCCATCGAGAGATGGCGCTGCTCCCAGAATAATGGCGCTCTTTCCTTTGAAGCACTCTTTCAAACAGATGGCAGGAGTGCGGTTCTCCGCCAGATTAGCCAGTTGGCTATTGATAAAAATATGGCTGTCAAACTGGGTTGTAAAGAGCCAGAACAGATGGCGTAGATCCCTATCAAGTGTTTGGGAGAGAACTAGGTAATCGGGGTGGATATTTTGTTGGGCGGCACATGAGCGAACGTAGCTGATCTTTCCAGAGTAAGTATAATTTAGCAGCGCTAGCTCATGCGCATGTTCGACCCAATGGGCTTCATCACTGATGGTGATTCTATTGGCCAACTCAGCGGAAATCATATCCTCGTCAAGATGATTCCTGATCTCATAGGGCTCCACAAATAGATAGCGACTGCCGCGTGGCAGCCCATGGTTAATAATATATTTTGGCAGTAGGCCAGAATCGCTACCTACGATGATGTAGAGAGTCTGTTCATGGAAGAGGGCACCCCCGAAACGCATCTGGAACTCTTCTGTGGCGCTCACTGACTCAAATGTTGTGCCGACCAACGCTTCAATATACAGATCTCCAAACCGATTCTCTTTTACTGGCAGGTGGGCATGCAGTGCTTTGTTTGATATGGAACCTGTGTGGTGATTAGTCATTGTCTTGACATCCGTTGACATAGACTAAGGTAGTAGCAATATAGATGCCATTAAGCATAACTCTGGTCTGTATGGATGATGCTGAATCTGATTAAAGTTCGCTGCTCAGTGGGCCGATAAACAGTATGGGAGCGGTGAATATTTCTAAATGAAGTATATCCGCTACAAGTGAGTGGGCTGACATGCCATAAAGTTGACAGGTCGCCTCAAAGTACTAGGAGTAGTTATCATGGCACAAACAATAAACACCAATATTATGTCGCTCAATGCACAGCGTAACCTGAATAACACCAATTCAGCGATGTCGACTGCATTGCAACGTCTCTCTTCTGGTATGCGCATCAATAGCGCCAAGGATGACGCTGCCGGTATGGCGATTTCTGAGCGTTTTACTGCCCAGATCCGCGGGTTGAATCAAGCTGCCCGTAACTCTGCCGATGCCATCTCTTTGGCACAAACTGCGGAAGGCTCGTTAAAGGAGATTACTACCAACGTACAGCGTATACGTGAATTGGCCGTTCAATCAGTCAATGCCTCGAACAGTACCACGGACCGTTCAGCGATAAATACTGAAGTCACCGAGCTCAAGAGCGAAATCGTGCGTATCATCGGCACTAAGTTCAACGGTAAGGCGATCATTGGCGCTAGCGCCGCCACCTTCAACTTCCAAGTAGGTGCTGACAAGGGCGAAACCATCGGTATTAAAACTACCAACCTCTCAACAGCTACCACTCGGGTGGCACTCTCTACCAATAATGTTACCACCTCTACTGGTGCTGCTTCCATGATCGCGGTTGCCGATAAGTTTTTGGGTACGTTGAATACAGAGCGCGC
>JAYUTP010000252.1:0-2354 GCA_043755075.1 Tenderia sp. (SeqCode) | reverse complement strand
CGGTTTTCACATCCGCGATGCCCTTGATGCAGTGGCGACCCGCTATCCTGGATTGATCCAGAAGTTTGGCGGTCATGCCATGGCGGCGGGGCTGTCGCTTGATAAATCACGTTTTGAAGCGTTTATCGTCGCCTTTGATGAGGAGGCGCGCCGCCATCTGACCTCTGATGATCTGCAGGGCACAATCTTGAGTGATGGCGAACTCACAGCCACTGATTTCACCCTGGAACTGGCCGAGGCGTTACGCAATGGGGGTCCGTGGGGGCAGGGATTCCCGGAGCCCTGTTTTGACGGCGTCTTTGATGTGGTGAGTCGGCGCATTGTCGGTGAGCGCCATCTCAAATTGGTGCTAAAACCTCAGGGGCAAACGTTAAGCATCGGCGCCATCGCCTTTAATACAGTTGATGACGATTGGCCTGGCCGCGTACAACAGGTGCGCATTGCCTACAAATTGGATGTGAACGAATTTCGCGGTAGCCGTGAGTTGCAGCTATTGATTGATCACCTAGAACCGCTGTGACAAGCGACTGAATAAAACGATGAACGATCAGCTGATTAATTGGTTTTTTTGTTAAAGCATTTAACTGTTATTACGATTTGACGGTGCGTTCCATAATTTTCCTCTAGCGCCGGGCTTGGTTATATCAGGTTCCTTGTACCCCCCGTGTGTAGTAAAATCCCCGGTTTTTAAGCGAGAAGGTTCAACATGCTGGAAATCAATCTCATCGTCCGCAGAATCAAAGACATGGAAGAGCGCACCGCCACTCTTAGGGGGTATCTTTGACTTTGAGGTCAAGCAGGAGCGTCTGACCGAGGTTGAGCGCGAGCTGGAGCAGCCTAATATCTGGGACAAACCAGAGCGTGCTCAGGCGCTGGGCAAGGAGCGGGTGCAGCTGGAGCAAGTGGTCAAGACCATCACCGATCTTGAATCCGTCCTCACCGACGCCACTGAGTTGTTGGCGATGGCGGGCGAAGAGGGTGATGAAGAGACCGTTAACTCCGTGGTCAAGGATCTCGACGAGCTGGAGAAGCGCCTCGCCACTCTTGAATTCCGCCGTATGTTTTCAGGCGAGATGGACCCCAATAGCGCCTTCGTCGATATCCAGGCCGGTTCTGGCGGCACCGAAGCTCAAGATTGGGCCAGCATGTTGTTGCGCATGTTCCTGCGCTGGGGTGAGCGTAGCGGCTTCAAGACCGAACTGATTGAAGTCTCCGACGGTGAAGTGGCAGGTATCAAGAGTGCCACTATCCGTTTCGAAGGCGAGTACGCCTATGGTTGGCTGCGTACCGAGACGGGTGTGCACCGATTGGTGCGCAAATCACCGTTCGATTCCGGGAATCGTCGTCACACCTCGTTTGCCTCGGTGTTTGTTTCGCCCGAAGTGGACGATGATATCGACATCGATATCAACCCCGCCGACCTGCGTATCGACGTCTACCGCGCCAGCGGTGCCGGGGGGCAGCACGTCAACCGTACCGAGTCGGCAGTGCGTATCACCCACGTCCCCACCAACACTGTGGTGCAGTGTCAGAATGACCGTTCGCAGCACAAGAACAAGGCCACGGCCATGAAACAGCTCAAGGCTAAACTCTACGAGTTGGAGATGCAAAAGCGCCGCACCGAGCAGCAGGCGCTGGAGGAGACCAAATCCGACATCGGCTGGGGCAGCCAGATTCGTTCCTACGTGCTGGATCAGTCACGCATCAAAGATCTGCGTACCGGTGTTGAGACCGGCAATACCCAGGCGGTACTGGATGGTGACCTGGATCAATTTATCGAAGCCAGCTTGAAAAGCGGCCTCTAAATCAATCACAAGAAGATAAAAGCAAATGACTGAGCAGCAAAACCCACCGCAAACCGAACCGCTGGACGAGAACAAGCTGATCGCCGAGCGTCGTGCTAAATTGGCCGCGATTCGTGAAAAGGGTATCGCCTTCCCCAGCGATTTTCGCCGTAATGTGCTGGCGGGTGAAGTGCTAGCCGAGTATGAAGGCAAGGGCGATGAGGTGCTTAATGCCCAACCAATTCGGGTGAAAATTGCGGGGCGCATGATGGCCAAACGCGTCATGGGCAAGGCTAGTTTTGCCAAGATCCTCGACATGTCCGGCTCGATTCAGCTCTTCATTCAGCGCGAAGCAATCGGTGAAGATATTTATAGCGATTTTAAAGGCTGGGACGTGGGCGATATCCTCGGTGCCGAGGGTGTGTTGTTCCGCACCAAAACTGGTGAGCTCTCAATTAAGGTCGATCTGTTGCGTCTGCTGACCAAATCACTGCGGCCGTTGCCAGAGAAATTTCATGGTCTCTCGGATCAAGAGACTCGTTACCGCCAGCGTTATCTCGATCTGATCGT
>JAYUTP010000251.1:0-11469 GCA_043755075.1 Tenderia sp. (SeqCode) | reverse complement strand
TTCATCTCCACTTCGCTCTTGAGCAGCGGCATGAGTTTGAGTTTGACTTCCGCCCCTTCGATGCGGGCGAAGGGTTGATCACCAAAACCGGCGGCGTTGCTCAGTTGCACTGCACCCAGCTTCATGCCGATCCAGGGAAAGAGTGATAGACGGATATCTCCTTCAATGGCGAGATCACGACCGCTAGCTTCTTTGATCGCCTTGCTGATCTGCGGCTTGAAGTCGTTGAGATCGACCATAAACGGGATGGCAATGATCAGCGTGATCAGCAGACCAAGGGTGATGCCGGCGTATTTCAGGAATCTGGGCATGGGGATGATCTTCATTTTAAAGATGGAGGTTGTTGTAAGGTACCTGATCTTAGGTCTGAGGGCCAAGGGCGTGGCACCGAAAGAGCGCTATGGTATGCTGCCGTCGGGGTGTTTTAACGAAAATTACGGGTGAATAGTATCGATGGCTGAGATCAAAAAAGAGCCGATTGCACTGAAGACGGAAACCGGGCTCAACAGTGGCACGCTCTATTCCGAGCTGCCAACCTCCGGGGAGCGGCTGGTGCGGGCAGGCAAGATACTTGGGCTCTGCTGGGTTTTGGCGGTGATTGCCGTCTTTATTCCCGTTCTTCACTTCATTCTTGTGCCTTTGCTTCTCATTGCCGGGCCGGTGATGGCTTATCTGAAGTATCGGGTGACAGAGCTGGCCGAAAAGGCCGATGGCGTCTGCCCCGAGTGTCAGGCCGAGGTCTCAATCCCTCTCGATCCGGCGGATAGATTGCCAAAGTGGACCTATTGCCCCGCCTGTAACAAGCCGGTGCAGCTGGTGTATCATGTCGGCCCAGTAGACTAGTGAAGATTTAGGACTCGATTATGCGTATGGCAATGGCGTTTATAGTGATTGGAATGATGGCGGTCGGTGGCGCGGCGTCGGTAACGTTGCTGCTCTATCTGCTCGGAATTGTCGGTTAACAATACTTTCTATTTTTCCCTCACGTCGCGTTGGCTTTGTTTTTGCGCATTGAAGGAATTTTTTTGTTCGTCGAGCGCCCTTGTTTTGTCCCCTTGAGAGACCTTCCTTCAAGCAGTGGCTTGCCCTAAGGCTATCGCGTTGAATTCCATTTCAAGGGATGTGTAACATCAGTGAGTAACTAATGGGCGCGCTCTAAGCTTGACTAGGCCGCCATTTGCAATGTTTTGAGAGGGGTGGAGCGGGTGAGGGGAATCGAACCCCTGTCTCTAGCTTGGGAAGCTAGGGTAATGGCCATTATACGACACCCGCGCACACCTGCCCCGCGTAGTGTTGTGGGCAAGCGCGCTTATCTTAACCGAGATTCTCTTTTGGCTCTAGCGGCTTGGTGGGCGGATTGGCGGCGGAGCAGCGGCATTCTGTTCCTGCTGTGCCAGCTGCTGTTTGAGCAGGGTGATTTTTTGTGGGTCAGCCTGCAATGCTTCGAGCAGCCCGAGGTAGTGGCGCACACCATTGAACTCATTGCCGCCCAGTTTGACGGCGGCAAGATTGAAGAGCGTCTGAATGTCATTGGGCTGGAGTATCAGCGCCTTCTCAAGGACGGGCAACACCTCCTGTGGCGGGCGCCCCTGAAACATGTATATCTGGCCAATCCAGCGGTTGGCCTCGTGGGTTTCTTTGATGGTGTTGGCGGCCAATAGCAATGGCAGGGCCTGGTCTAAGTTTTTCTCTGCCAGCAGTGCCTGGATGGCCGGGAAGTAGAAGTTGATGTTGTAGGGCGCGGCGCTGATCAGGGCGTTGTATTCGCGCATCGCCAGGGCGGGTTGTCCTTCGGCTTCATAATAGCGGGCCATTTGAATGTGGCCGTCGAGGTAGTTCAGCTCATCTTTGAAGTTTTGATAGGCCAGCGCCTCGGCCTTGTTGTTGGGCTGGAAGTTGGCGATGGTGCGTTCACCGGTGTTCTTGGGTGGATAGGGCCAGTGATCGGTGAGATTGATGATGCGGATCTCGCCCAAGGCGCGGTCGAAATCAGTGATCGGCCAGACGCGGCGATAGAAGGCGGCGGGCATGAGCTTGGCTTCGTCCCACTGGTCGCTGATAAAACGCTGCTCATGCAGGGTGTCGAAAAAGGCCTCGCCCATCAGCATGTAACCATCAATATTGGGGTGTAGATGTTCCAGCATCAGCCCCGCGCCGATGATGCCGTTGGCCGACTCTTTTTCGAAATAGGCTTTCATGGGTACCACCGGGGCGCCAAACTCGGCCGCTACTTGGTGGATAACGCTGTTGAACTCTTCCGGCGCGCGGAAGCGCAGGCCATCGAGATCTTTGGCCCATTCATAAGTCTCTTTGGCCAGTCCGTACATCTGCTGCTGCTCCAGCTGCTGTGCCCAAGCGTAAATGAGGTCGGCGGGCAGATGTTCGCCACCACTGCCACCATTAATCATAGAGACAAAGGGTTTATGGTCACGCAGATTACTCACCAGTTCACTCAGTACCACTGGCACACCGGCTGTTTTGGCAGCGGTCAGTATCTCGCGTAGATTAGCCTCATAGTTGGCTTTGGCGACCTGATAGGTGGGGCTGCCGTAGGCAATACTTTGGTCGCCGATCATGCGCCCCATCAGCGTGGTCTCTTTGCCGGTCGATGTGTTTTTGAATAGATGTGTCGTTGCATTGATGGTGTCGCGGATGAGCTGCGCCGTCTTCAAGTGCAGTAGCTTTAGATAGGTGCGGGTAACCCAGCGTGACTGTCCGACTGAGTTGGATGAGGCGGCCCCAAGTGCGCCGTAGAACTCATTATGGCCAGCGTATATGAGGATGGCGTCGGGTTGCTGAGCCAAAATCTCATCCATGAAATCGAGTAGGGTAAAGGTGTTGACGGCGGAGATGCCGGTGTTGATTACCTCGATGTATCTGTCGGGAAAGGCGTCGGCAAGCCGTTGGCCGAGGAGGCGCGAAAAGAGTACATTTTCGGGATAGGGCCAGCTAGCCGTGGTTGATTCGCCCATTACAAAAATGCGGTAGCCGTTCTCCGGCTTCTGCTGGCGGAATAGATCCTGCGGGGGCTGGGGTGTGTAGCCTTGGCGGGGGAAGTAACGGTGGGCCACCCACGGGTTGGCCATCAGATAAGGTTCGTTGGTCATCCCTGGCGGGGTGGGCACGAAGAGGCGCAGATCTTCGCCGTAATTGAAAAATCGCAACCCAGCTTCAAACAGTACAAAAAAGAGTAACGGGATCGAAAGCGCCAGGGCGTAAAAGAAGTAGAGCTTTTTTCCGGTTACCGTGCTGGGCATAGATGTCTCTTGGTTGTCATTGCGATTAAGATAGCGGCCATGTAGTCGATACTATTACAGTGAAAATGCGAGACGCTGGATGATGTTAGCAACATACCGAATGGAAAAACAGTTTGCCTATCTGATGGCCGGAATTGCTGCGGTTATAGCTGTGTGGCCGTTGTTGGCGGGGGGTGCAGTGGCGTGGTCGTGGTTGCTGGCGGCGCTGTTGCTGCTGGTGCTGGCGTGGTTGGCAGCGCCGTGGCTAACACCTTTGACGCGTGGCTGGTTATGGCTTGGACATCTGCTGGGGGTTGTGAACAGTTATGTGATTTTGGCGTTGGTCTTTTTTTTGCTGATCACGCCCGTGGCGCTGCTGTTTCGAATTCTGGGGCGTGATTCGCTGCGGCTCAAACAGGTAAAGGCGTCGAGTTACTGGTTGAAGCATGAAAAGCAGTGGCCGCCCGAGCGTTTCCATGATCAATTTTGAGATCAGTTCTGATGGATTTTGTGTGTGAACTTTGGCGGTTTCTTAAACAGCGAAAAAAACTCTGGCTGCTGCCGGTGATTGTCATATTGCTGTTGCTGGGGGTGATGATTGTCTTTGTCCAGGGCAGCGCCTTGGCACCACTCATCTACACCGTTTTCTGACGATGTGGATACTGGGTATCTCCGCCTATTACCACGACAGCGCGGCGGCCTTGATCCACGATGGCGAGATCATTGCCGCCGCGCAAGAAGAGCGCTTCACCCGCCAAAAACACTGCGCCGATTTCCCCAAGGAGGCGATTGAGTACTGTCTGCGTGAAGCGGGCATTACCCTGGCGCAGCTCGACCACATTGTCTTTTACGACAAACCCTTTCTCAAGTTTGAACGGCTGCTGGAGAGCTATCACGCCTTTGCCCCGGCCGGGTTTCGCTCTTTTGTCGCGGCGATGCCGGTGTGGATTAAGGAGAAGCTGTTCCAGAAAAGAATGTTGCTGCGTGAGCTGCAAACATTGGCACCCGATGTTGATCTGCGCAGCAAGCTGCTGTTCTCGGAACATCACCTGTCACATGCCGCGTCGGCCTTTTACCCGTCGCCGTTCGACACGGCGCTGATCCTGACAATGGATGGCGTGGGTGAGTGGGCCACCACCTCGGTGATGATGGGCGAGGGCAGTGACATTCGTCTGCTCAAAGAGATCCACTTTCCGCACTCGCTTGGGCTGCTCTACTCCGCTTTCACCACCTTTTGTGGTTTCAAAGTCAATGATGGTGAATATAAATTGATGGGGCTGGCCCCCTATGGCGAACCCACGTATGTCGATTTGATTCGCGAACATTTGATTGATATTGCCGACGACGGCTCCTATCGCCTCGACATGCGCTACTTCAACTACGGCACTGGGCTGACGATGACCAATAGTCGTTTTCATCGTCTGTTTGGTCGCGGGCCGCGCCAAGCGGAATCACCCATCACACCCATGGATATGGATCTGGCGCGGTCGATTCAGGTGGTGACGGAGCAGGTGATCCTGACGATGGCCGCCGCACTGCGGCGTGAGTATGGCGTCGAAAATCTCTGCCTCGCCGGCGGCGTGGCGCTTAACAGCGTTGCTAATGGCAAGCTACTGCAGGCCGCAATATTTGCTGATGTCTGGATTCAGCCCGCCGCCGGTGATGCTGGGGGTGCCTTGGGGGCTGCGCTGGTGGGTTATCACTTGCACCGACAGCAAGCACGTTGCCCGCATCAAGATATCGATGGCATGAAGGGGAGTTATCTCGGGCCGGCGTTTGCAGACGATGATATTGAGCAGATGTTGCAAGAGGCGGGGGTGAGTTATCAACGTCTTGAGGGTGATGACCTCATCAATCACGCCGCCCAGGCGCTGGCGGATGAAAAAGTGATCGGCTGGTTTCAGGGGCGCATGGAATTTGGTCCGCGCGCCTTGGGCAATCGCAGCATCCTCGGTGATGCGCGTTCACCGCGCACCCAGTCGCTGATGAACCTTAAAATTAAATTTCGCGAATCGTTTCGCCCCTTCGCTCCGTCGGTATTGAGTGAGGATGTGGCTGACTATTTTGAGCTGTCACAGCCGAGCCCTTACATGTTGCTGGTGGTGCCCGTGTTGCCCGCCCGGCGGCGTACATTGTCAGAAGGGGAATGCAAAATTTCCGGTGTCGAACAGGTTAATCTGCTACGGTCCGATATCCCCGCGGTGACCCACATCGACTACTCAGCACGGCTGCAGACGGTGAGCGCCGCTACTAATCCGCTCTACCACCAACTCATCAGCCGCTTCAAGGCGTTGACCGGCTATGGCCTGGTAGTCAATACCTCCTTCAACGTGCGTGATGAGCCGATTGTTTGCACACCGCAGCAAGCGCTCAACTGTTTTATGAAAACCGGAATGGATGAGCTCTATCTCGGTCGCTTTCATCTACAAAAAACAGCTCAGTAATTGTTTTACCAGCCCATGCCACCACCCCCAGCGCCGCCACCACCACCACCGGTGCCATCTCTGTTTTTACAGGCACCAAGGCCGGACCAGTTGGGGTTTTGGAGGGTGTCGCAGAAATCGGCATAGTTGATGCTCGAGGGTTGAAAGCTGTCGCCGTTGGCGGCATCCACATAGGTATAGGTACCATTGCTTTGTCCATAACTGGTGCCGGCGGTGTAGGTGTAGCGACCGGCGGTAGGGTTGGAGTTCTGGTTGTCGGTGGCGTAGTTGTAATCCCCGGTGGTGCTATTGGTGAGTGCGCCGCCCAGAACTACGGTATTGGTGATGCCCGCGCCGGCCTTTTTGGTGACATTGGTATGCCTGATCGAGCCGGCGGCGATTCCGGTGGCGCTGGCAAAGTTGATAACCGTATCGGTGGCCACGGTGGCGATGGCGTTCGTGCTGCTATGGTTTAGGGCGCGGGCATCCAATATCACGGTGCTGGTCATGTCGGCGGCGACACCTGCGGGGCCAGTGACGCCGAAGTTTTTGGTATTGCCGTTTTTGGTGACCTGTGAGATGAGCGGCTTGTTGGCAAAAGTGTCCTTGAGGAAGACCATTGCGACGTCGGTATCTCTTAGAAACTGATGCATGAGAACCCTGGTGGGGTTGCCGGTGCCAGTGCCGGTTTTGAGCGAGTCGCTGCCAGCCACGTCGTAGGGCTTGGCCATGTTGTAGAGCTGGTTGGCTGTGTTTGCTGTCGTGGTGCCATTGTAGGCGCTGGATGAGCGGTAGTTGGTGTTGAAACTGCCAGAACCACCGCCACCGAAACCACCACCACTGTAGGATGATGCATCGGCCAGCATAATGTATTCCAAAGCGAAATTGTCCCCGGCATAGTAGTCGCCGATGATGACATGGTGGTACCAAAGGCCCGTGGTGGTATCCCGAAACATATCCTGAAAAAAGCCACCGGGGTCATCGTGGCTACCGGTGATGTTGTTACCGCAGTTGGAGCTGGTGAGGTATGACATATAGCAAGAAATTCGGGCGTCGGCGCTGCCGCTATAGGCGACGTTGGTGCCAGCCAGCCCATTGTTGTTCTTCTCGTCAGGTATAAAATTAAGAGTGAACTCCGCCTGGCTGCTGGGAATGGCAGGCAGCAGAAACAGGCATAAACCAAGGGCTATGAGGCCTGTTGTTTTGAGCTGTCGTCCATGGCAGGGATAATATAGGCCTTCGCTGGCGTTGGATGGGGTGGACTGCATAACTACACCTGCCTGTTAATTCATGGCCAGCCCCTCTCGTATCGGACTGTCGTACTGGACTGACCACAAGCCTAAGGTTATATTAAGACTTTATTAGCCCTTCTCTATGCCTACATATAAGGGATGGTTAATGCTTCTGTCTCTTACCTGTTTATCGGGTTGATACACCGGAAACTTTAAGGGAATTTGTTTCGGGTGTTGTCGTGGCAAGGATCGTCTATCCAGCCAGTTATTGACTTCGAGGTGCCGGTGTATGAGTGCTCACAGAGTAAATATTCGCTTAATGAAGCGCCCGCTAATGGGGGTGTTGATGGCTGTATCAATGCCGTTGGGGGCTGAGTTCCCTCTCAATTTTACGCCTATTGGTAATAGTGGTGGCGGTGGTGGCTGGGGTGGTGGCTGGGGCGCTGGTGGTGGCTCCTTCGACAGCTCCCTTAGCTGCAACCGCCCCGGTGAAACCAGCGAGAAGTGTGGACTGCTCGCGGGCAGTGACCCCGATCAAACTCCGTTCTTGCAAGAGCTGGTCAACGAAGGCGGCAGAACTTACTTTCACTTGATTATTGGCCTGCCCGGGCAGGGTTTTGTTCAAGAAGTCTTCATCGGCACCGGGGGTTCATCTTTCGGTTCTGGAGCAAATAGCGCCAGTGGCGGACAGAGCAGCTGTATGTGTTCCTATGGTGATCCGCAAGGTATGGCTGGGAATGGCTGGGATCTGCTGCGTGTCAATGCTCAGTCATTTACCGGTAACGCCACGGGTAACCCGACCCAGGTTTTGATACGGCAACTGATCAACGCCCCGGAAATAACACAGGAGTTCCTGAAAGATAAATACGCATTAAAGCCCAAAATCACGCAGGACATGGTCACTGCTGAACTCGCGACTCGTTTTGTGGCCGATATGCGCAATAGCAATTACAGCGCCGACAGCACTCCGGCTACTGTCATTAACACCCTGACATTCACCGATCCGTTTCTGGCCATGGGCAACTTCAACTCGGCGATTGATGTCACATCGTCTGCGTACGTCACGGCAGGGCGTTATAAATACGTTTCGGGCGGCGGCTCCTTTGGCGGGGCGGCCCCCACCTATAGCTATGTTGGAGGTAGCTTCAATGCCGTGGCTACAAACTGGGAGTCCTTCCGGGATACTTCTCAAAACTATAACCTGCCTAAAGCTGGCAATTCAGGCAAGGGCATCGGTGGTGGTGGTGGTTGGGGTGGCGGTTGGTAGTGGCGGTTAGCCAATCTGATTTTTACAGGGTGATTGTTGTTGTAATCGATCCTTGGCCAAGTTTAGCTAGCTCCCTCTCCTTGCGTTTAGCGACGCTCCAGAAAATCAGCGTGTAACTCGACCGTAGGACGGATGAGCGCAGCGTTATCCGCCGCATGGGCATAATCAACGTGTCATTACGGTGGGGGCGATTCCGATGTCTCCAGCAATTGGCGCTCCACCCCATCCAGTGCCGTGGCCGTACCGTAGAGAATTAGTGTGTCGCCGGTCTCCAGTGTTGTCTCCTCTGGAGGATGGGGGATGCGCTTGCCATGGCGCTGCATGGCGATGACGTTGATGCCGTGCTCTTTCATCTCCAGTTCGCTGATCCGCTTGCCCACCGCCCAGGCGTGGTGGGTCAGTTCAACGGCATGCAGCTCATTGGTGGTGTCGCCGGGCGCGGCGTGGCTGTCATCCTCGCCGGGAAAGAGCTGGTGCATTAGATCGTAACGACTGCTCTGCACCTGACGAATCTTGTGGAAGATGCGGGTGGGCGGCACCTTGAGCAGGAACAGTAGGTGCGCGGCCATCATCAGACTGGCTTCCAAAATTTCGGGTATGACTTCGGTCGCACCCGCATCGAGTAGTTGTTGCAGCTCGCTGTCGTCATGGGTGCGAACCACGATGGGGATATCGGTATTGATGCCACGCACATTGTGCAAGATTCTGAAGGCCGGGCCAGTGTCGTCGGTGCAGACCATAATGGCGGCGGCGCGGTCGAGTCCGGCGGCCTTGAGTAGACTGAGGCTGGCGGAGTCGCCGTAGGTCACTGGCTCTTTGGCCTGGACGGCATTTTGTACCAGTACCGGGTCCAGATCCATGGCGACGAAGTTGATCCCCTCATCCTCTAGGAAGCGGGCGATGGTCTGGCCGAGGCGGCCATAGCCGCAGATGATGACGTGACCTTCGAGCCCGTGAGCGGTCTGCTCGACATGTTTGCGAATCACATCCTTGCTCAGGGTTACCGCCTTGGGCAGCAGCTTGGCCGCAATGCGGCCATTGGCGCGGATCAGCAGTGGTGACAGCGCCATGCTGATCAGCAGCGCCGCCAACACCACCTGACCGTGAGTCTCTTCGATATTGCCGCCGCTGATGGCGAGGGTGAGGATGGCGAAGCCGAACTCACCACCGTGGGCCAGCACTAGGCCGGTGCGCAACGCGACCGCATTGTTCCAGCCGCCGAGGCGGCAGAGTAGGGTGATGATGACCACTTTGAAGAGGATTAATGCCGCCAGCAGCAGCAGTATCCATGCCCAGTATTGCGGCAGGATGCTGAGATCCAGCAACATGCCAACGGTGATGAAAAAAAGTCCCAGCAGCACGTCACGAAAGGGGCGTACCTCCGCCTCCACTTGATGGCGGAACTCGGTCTCACCCATCATCATGCCGGCCACAAAGGCCCCCAGCGCCAGCGATAGCCCCAGCTGGTCGGTGAGCCAGGCCGAGCCGAGGGTGATCAGCAGCACCGTCAGGCTAAAGAGTTCGGTGGAGCGGAAGCGCGCGATGCCGTGGAACAGCGGGCGCAATACCCAGTGCCCCACTGCTAGGATCACCGCCAGCGCCAGTGCGCCCTTGGCAACGGCGCTGACTACAGTCAGGATCGAGGGGGTTTCAGCGCTGGCCGAGGAGGCGGCGAGGATGAGAAACGGGATCACCATCACATCCTGGAACAGCAGAATGCCCACGGTGTTTCTACCGTGGCGGGTGTGCAGCTCGATCTGGTCGGTAAGTTGTTTTACCACCAGCGCGGTGGACGACATGGTGACTACGCCGCCGAGGATCAGCGCCGCCTCCAGCGACAGGCCGAAGTAGACACCCGCCGCTGCCGTGATCGCCGTGGTTACCACCACCTGAGCGCCGCCCAGCCCCAGCACAATGCCCTTCATGCGCATCATCTGCGACAGCGAAAATTCCAGGCCAATGGTGAAGAGCAGAAACACCACGCCGAACTCGGCAATGCCTCGGGTGTGTTCGGAATCGGCAATCAACCCCAGCCCGTGTGGTCCTACCAGCACGCCAACGGCCAGGTAGCCCAGAATCGGCGGCAGCTTCATGCGCAGACAGATCACCACGACTATGACGGCGGCGGTGAAGAGTAGGAGAATGTCGTTGAAATAGCCGTGATTCATCGGTGTGGAAAGAGTGCCGTGATTGTTTTACTTGGTCTAAAAAGCATATCAGAGAAGCGTCACAGCAGGTTGAAATAGTCGGCAGCGCAGTGTGTTAGCTGTAGTAAAATGGCCCTCTTCATTAATTGACTGAATAGGGTGTTGTTATGGAAATTTTAGTTAACGGCGAACCCCGTCAGGTGGCAGAAACTTATACAGTCACGGATCTGATTGGTGACCTTGAGCTCGTTGGCCGCCGTCTGGCGGTGGAGGTGAATCTGGATATCGTGCCGCGCAGCCGCCATGGCGAGCATCAGCTTCAGGCCGGTGACCGGGTGGAGATTGTTCACGCCATCGGCGGCGGATGAGTGATTGTCGTGGTTGTCGCGTTATAATCGCCGCCTCATTTGAATCTTGAATTTGCAGTCATACAGGAATTGCCATGTCTACACCCACACACGCCATCCATGACCCGTTAATCATCGCCGGGGTTGAGTACAGCTCCCGTCTGCTGGTGGGTTCCGGCAAATATAAAGATCTGGAAGAAACCCGCCTGGCTACCGAGGCGAGTGGCGCACAGATCATCACCGTGGCGGTGCGCCGCACCAACATCGGCCAAAATCCAGACGAGCCGAACCTGCTCGACGTGGTGCCGCCGAGCAGATACACCATCCTGCCCAATACCGCCGGTTGTTACACGGCCGATGATGCGGTGCGCACCTGTCGCCTGGCGCGTGAGCTGCTTGATGGCCACGACCTGGTGAAGCTGGAGGTGTTGGCCGAGCAAAAGACCCTCTTCCCCAATGTGATCGAAACCCTTAAGGCCGCCGAGATCCTGGTCAACGATGGTTTCAAGGTGATGGTCTACACCACCGACGACCTCACCATCGCCAAGATGCTGGAACAGATCGGCTGTGTTGCCGTCATGCCGCTGGGTGGCCCCATCGGTTCCGGTCTGGGAATCTGCAACCCCTACAACATCCGCTCCATCGTTGAAGAGTTGTCAGTCCCCGTATTGGTGGACGCCGGGATCGGCACCGCCTCCGACGCCGCCCTCGCCATGGAGCTGGGCTGTGCCGGTGTGCTGATGAACATGGCCATCGCCTGCGCCCAGAAGCCGGTATTGATGGCCTCGGCGATGAAACACGCCGTCATCGCCGGGCG
>JAYUTP010000250.1:0-8111 GCA_043755075.1 Tenderia sp. (SeqCode) | reverse complement strand
CAGAGCGCCGAGCATACCTTTAAATTTTCCCTTGCCGGGAAGATGGGCAATCACACGTGCTTCGGCATCTTGGTAAGTCTTTACCTTCAATAGGTCGTTACTGCGCCCTGCTTGGTAGTAGGAGCCCCCTCTATGCAACATCAGACCCTCGCCACCAGCATTAACAATGTCGTTTAGTTGTTTAGTTAAAGTTTTATGATCGGGTATGCGGGACTGCTCAACCAGTCGTAGATAAGGAGAGTGTGTGCTAGCAAACAAGGTTTTTAGTTTTTCTATACGTTTAGTGAAGATCACATCGGGTAGTGGCATATCAAATACCATATAACGCACCTCCCGCCAGTCAGTGCCGGGTTTGTCATCGCTCACAATAGCGATTAACTGTTCAAAACTGTTGCGTGCAATCCATAGCTCACCATCAAGTGGTTGTGCGGGAAAGTCGACGGTAAACCAGTCTGGGGCGTGATAGACGTTGCCTTGTTTGGAGATGAGCTGTTTACCATTCCAGTACGCCCGCACGCCGTCGAGTTTTTCACTGAGCCAATAATCATTAAGATTTGTACCCTGTTTATAAGTATATGCCAAGGGTAGTTGAGGGGCTTGTTTGTGTGTTGGTGAATTGGCGTGGGCAGTCTGAAGAATGATGAGGGTTAGTATGGCGTGTATTAAGCTAAATCGGAGGTGGTTTCGCGACATTACTAGGGTTCTCCATGAGCGCGGCAAGCTGGTTTAGGTGTGGTTGTTTCGCACATTGCCCAGTGGCGGGATACGGAAGTAGTTTCGCCAATATCATCTTTAATCACTTAATGGTGTTGATTGAGATCGTTTATTTTTAGCATGTTTTGTAATGCATCACCAGCAATGCGATCCTTTCCTTAGCCTTGGCTGGATTGGCAATATTGATTCATTATTATTTATCTGTTGAGCGAATGCTTATTGTTTTAGTTTGCTATTCCGCCGCGCCTTTAGCGGCCATCGACAAAGTGATCGAGCAATCAATGCGCTAACCATTTACAGTGGGGTGGGGGCTGTGGCCCAATAAGCGTTGGCGGTTGTGCAGTTCCTTTTCTTTAATTGAGACTCTTCTGTTGCTTTTGTGAAAATATTTCGTCCCAACTCTATTGTTCAGCTGATCTTGGCTGGTTTTGCCTTGGCGGTACTGCCGCTGGTGGTAGCGCTTCTCTATGCCATGGTTTCAGTGGATCGATTGGCGGAACAGAGTCAGCGAGTGGTGACGCAGGCGGTAAAAGCGACTCAGGGGAGTCGCACGCTGATTGAGCAAATCACCCTGATGGAGCGCAACGTGCGTCAATACCAGGTGCTGGGGGATGAGGCACTGTTTCAGAGCTATGAGGAAAATCGTAAACAATTTGTAGTGACATTGCGCTGGTTGGGAGAGTTGCCACTGCCCATTTCCTTGCGGCAGTTGCTGGGGCGTTTGTCGGTAGATGAGGAGAATTTTTACGCCCTCGTCCATGGTGGGCACGTTGTGTTGCCGAGTGGGGTGGCGCTGGATCTTTTTTCATCTTTGGCGCAGCAGGCGCAGCAGGTGCTGGAGCAGAGTCAGCAGCTGATTGATGCGGAGGTGGCGCGTACCCAAGTTTCGGCGGAGCAGGCGCAGCACAATCTTTTGTTGCAGGCGTCGGCGCTGGTGCCGCTGGCGCTGTTGCTGCTGGTTTTTTTTGTGGTGTTGATTACCCGACCCCTGCAACGGCTGGACGAGGCGATTCGACGCCTTGGTGCGGGTGATTTTTCTGAATCGGTGGCGTTAAGTGGTCCGCGTGATGTGCAGCAGCTGGGAGAGCGGCTCGACTGGATGCGCAGTCGTCTGCTCGATGTGGAGGAGGAGAAGCTGCGCTTTTTGCGTCATCTATCCCATGAGTTGAAAACACCATTGACCACCATTCGTGAGGGTTCAGAGCTGTTGTGTGAGGAGATTCCCGGGCCACTCACATCGCAACAACGTGAGATTGTGGAGCTACTGCGTATTAACGGTGTGCAGCTACAAAAGCTGATTGAGGATTTGTTGAAGTTTAATGCCATTATCCAGCGTGGTTCGGTGCTGAATCTGGAGTCAGTGCGCTTGGATGAATTGGTGGTAACACTGATTGAAGAGTACAAGGTCGTGGTGATGGCTAAGCGTATCTGGTTTGAAGCGGAGCTAGCCGAGGTGACGGTGCCGGGGGATCGGGACAAGCTGCGGGTGGTGGTGGACAACTTGTTATCTAATGCCATTAAATTTTCTCCGCCACACGGACGGATTCATATCACCTTAACCGTTACGGCCAAGCAGGCGCAGCTTGATGTGTGTGACCAAGGGTCAGGTATTGTGCGAGAGCAGCGAGGCAGAATTTTTGAAGCATTCTATCAAGGCAGTGCACCTTATACGGGGCATGTGAAGGGGAGCGGGCTGGGGCTCTCCATTACCCGCGAGTACGTCAATGCTCACGGTGGTATTATCGCGGTGGTCGAGGATGGCGCGGTGGGGGCCCATATGCGGGTAACCTTGCCACTACAAAAGGAGTTGAATGGAGTATGAACCGCCGGTTTTTACGGCTAATGATGGTTGTGGCGCTGCTGCTGGTGAGCGGTTGCGCCAACATGAATCTATTGAAATCCACTCACATGATCTTGTTGGAGGAGTATAAACAGGTGCGCAGCTGGTCTGCCATACAGACCGAAAATGGGCGACGTAACTCTGAGCAGCGTTATGCCCAAGAGCCATCCGAAACCAATCGCCTGCGGCTGGCGTTGGTGCTGGGGTTTGGTAAGGGAGCGGCAACGGATACAAAACGTGCGCTACAACTCTTTGACGCGAGTGCTACTAGCGAAGGCCCGCTGTATCCTGACGAGGTGCTATTTGCTGAAGTGTTTGGCGGGATTCTGAAAGAGCGGCTCCAGGCCGAGGTTAGGATTGGTAATGTTGAGACGAAGAACAGCACTGCCGAGGCCAAGGTCACCACGCTGAACAGGCAGCTTGATAGTGAACGAGAGCGTGCCAATGACCTGGTAAATAAGCTTGAGGCGCTCAAGTCTATCGAAAAAAGCCTACGCAAACGTTGATTCAAGGTGGCATGTGTGCTGACCTGAAATCCCAAAACTGGAATGAAAAGCGTGATGAATAGTTCCAAAATAATGGTTGTTGACGACGACCCCGGTCTGCTGCGGCTCCTCTCCATGAGGCTGGAGGCGGCGGGATACAAGGCGATTTGTGCCTCGAGCGCTGAAGAGGCGCTAGCACAGCTGCCCGCGTCGCGGCCACAGGTGGTGGTAACTGACCTGCGGATGGGGGGAATGGATGGTCTGGCGCTATTCGGTGAGATCCAGGCGCGTCATCCCTCTTTGCCGGTGATTATGCTGACGGCTCATGGCACGATTCCGGATGCGGTAGCGGCAACCAATCAGGGGGTATTTGGTTTTCTCACTAAACCATTTGATAGCAAACAGTTGTTGGAACTGGTGGCGCAGGCGGTGGCAATGAGTGGTGTGCCGACGGCGACGTTACTGGGTGAAAGTGGTAAGTGGCGGAGTGAGATTGTGACCCGTAGTCCGGCAATGGAGGAGCTGCTGAGTCAGGCACGACTGGTGGCGGCCAGTGATGCCAGCGTTTTCATCCACGGTGACAGCGGTACTGGCAAGGAGCTGTTGGCGCGCGCCATCCACAACGCCAGCCCGCGCAGCAAAGGGCCGTTCATCGCGGTTAATTGCAGCGCCATCCCCGAGCAACTGCTGGAGTCAGAGCTGTTTGGTCATCGCAAAGGGGCCTTTACCGGCGCTATGCAGGATCACAAAGGGTTGTTTCAAGCGGCCCATGGCGGCTCGTTGTTTCTCGATGAGGTGGGCGATATGCCGCCGGCCTTTCAATCTAAATTGTTGCGGGTGCTGCAAGAGCGTCAGGTACGGCCGGTCGGTTCGGTTGAATCAATCGCTGTTGATGTGCGCTTGATCTCGGCTACCCATCGCAATCTGGAGGAGGCGGTCAAGGAGGAGGAGTTTCGCGAGGATCTCTACTACCGTCTCAACGTTGTGGCGCTGGAGATGCCGACACTGGCGCAGCATCGCGAGGATATTCCGCTGCTTGCCAGCTACTTCCTAGAAAAATTGCAGCGGGGGAGCAAAAAGCGCGTTAAGGGGTTTGCTGCCGATGCCATGGAGCTATTGATCTCCGCGTCATGGCCCGGCAACGTGCGCCAGCTCAACAATGTGGTGGAGCAAACGTTGGCGTTGGCGACCAGTCCTATTATCCCGGCGCAACTGGTGCTGAGGGCATTAAAAAGCAAGACGCCAGAGATCGTTCCCTTCGCTGAGGCGCGGCAGCAGTTTGAACGTGACTACCTGACCCAGCTTCTGCGTATCACCAACGGCAATGTCACCCAGGCGGCGCGCTTGGCTCAACGTAATCGCACCGAGTTTTACAAGCTGCTAAACCGTTATCACCTGGCTCCGGCGCTGTTTAAGCAGTAATTCATGTCGTTAATTGGCGACAGTGCAATCTCTTTATTTCACAGTAGCTTAGCAATAATCCCCAGTTTAAGGCGTCGTCAAAAGGCGACGCTATCCCCCATTTTTTTCGGCCGCGCCTCACTTATTGATTACAACTCATTGACTGAGTTGGCTAAATTTATGATGGCATGGTAATTGCTTTTGGAGCGACATTGACGATAAGCCTATGGCACCCCGTTAGGTGACTGGCGGTGGCGGTTTCTCGTTGGGGGCTCTAAAAATGAGTGCCACGCTTGAGCACGCTCTGCGTGGTGAACGGAAGCTGGTAGGGAGCGTTACAGCTCCCCTTAAATCACATGGAGCAGCTTGAATTATGACGCTATTTATCGCCCTGTTGGTACTCTGGGTGGTTGCCACACTATTGGTGACACACCTCTTTTGTGCGGCTGCACGCGAATTCGTCTCTACCCCTGAAATGCCAATGAGTTATGTCGGAACTATTCAGTTGCGGAATCACAGGGGGTGATTGCATGGAGAACAAATACAGCATGGAAGTAACCACAATTGGCTCACCGGAAAATATTAACACCGCCTTTTTGCAGAACTTTGAGATTGTCAGTGCCGACACCCCGGCGCTGATCGACGAGGCGCATAAACTGCGCTATCAAGTTTACTGTGAAGAGAAAGGTTATGAGGATGCGGCCAGTTATCCCGATGGTCGTGAATATGACCAGTATGATGAGCGTTCCGTCCATAGTCTGATTTGCCACCGTGAGAGTAGTATTTATGTGGGCGTGGTGCGCCTAGTATTGCCAGAGTGTGGCAGGTTGCAAGGGCCGTTGCCGATGGAGCGCCACTGCCGTCTTGATCTTGCTAAAACACATCCGCAACTGAACGCAGTGCCGCGTGAACTGATTGGTGAGATTTCGCGCTTCTCGGTCTCCAAAATGTTTCGCCGCCGCATTACTGAACAGGGGCTGATTTATGGTGTTAGTGGTGGTGATGAATCACTGCCGCAATTTGACCGCCGATTACTGCCACACATCACCATGGGGTTGATTGCTGCGTTTATCCGTATGTGTGCAGCGCATCAAATACATTACTGTTATGCCGTGATGGAGCCGACCTTGCTGCGTTTCCTTAATCGCTTTGGCATACAGTTCAGCACCTTAGGGGCGGCGGTTGATTATCATGGTTTGCGTGTGCCGACCGTCATTACGGCTGGCAATCTGGAGATGGTCAGACGCACCCGTGCCGATCTGTGGCAGTTGATCGGGACGGATGTATTGGACTCTTTCAATAATAAAGAGATGCCGTTTTTTGATGTGGCATAGCTGACCGAGCGCTGAGCGACTATCACGTTAGGACGGGATAAAAACAAAGTGCTAAAGATTTGGCTGATGGTGTTGGTTTTGACCACGCTCTATTACGGGAATCGTCTTTATGGCGATACCGTTTATCCAGAAGCTATAGGTTATGCAACTCCTGTATACAAGCCCAATCATGATAATTGAGTGGCGTTTGGATCAAAGTGCCCAGCTCGGTCGCAAAGCGTTGCGTTGTAGCGGCAGTGCGAGATGTTCCACCACAGCAGCGGCATCAGGCTGTTCGAGATAGGGCACTTGTCCCAGCAATGGCGCATCGATACGCTGTTGCAACGTGGTGATATTCTCTGCCAAACGGCTCATGTCAGGTTCTAGCTGATTGGCGACCCAACCGGCCAGTGGCAGCCCCGCCCGGTTAATTGATTCAACCGTCAGCAGTGTGTGGCTGATGCAACCGAGACGCATCCCCACCACCAGAATCACCGGTAACTGTAACCGTTTGCCAAGATCAGCGATGGTCTGGAAATCGTTGAGCGGCACCTGCCATCCTCCCGCGCCTTCCACTATTACACAATCACTCTGTGCGGCGATGGCTAAATAGTGTTGATAGATCGTTTCAATGTCGATACGTACGCCTTCATCCGCCGCCGCGATGTGTGGCGCAATGGCCGGGGAAAAGGCGTAGGGGTTAAGGGTGTTGTAGTCGAGTGCAACGTCACTCTGCTGTTGCAGTTGCACGGCATCGCTGTTGCGCAGCCCCTCAGGCGTCGCTTCACAACCGGCGGAGATCGGTTTCATCGCCGCCACTTTTAAGCCCTGCCGTTGTAGTTTTTTAATCAGGCCAAGGGCGATGATTGTTTTGCCTACATCGGTATCGGTACCGGTGATGAAGTAGCTCGGCATCTTTATTATTTCCTGCGTAGATTTGTTAAAGAGATGCGCACCACGCCTTGCTCTTGTGATTTAGATTTGAGTTGCTCTGTGCCCCAAGCGTGGCCATAGACTACCTCATAGGTGGCGGGCAGCAGGCCGTCGCCGTGCCTGAACTGCTCGTAGGCCGTGAGCATCTGTTGCAATTTTTGTTTGCCGGTGAGCGCATGATTACGTCCGGCGCTGACGTTATGCGCCCCCATCGCTTTAAGGTCGCGCATCACACTCATGCCATCCGTGTAGGTAAGTGTGAGCCGTTCAGCGTCCATCACCGGGTCGGAAAACTGGCAACGGATCATGGCGTCGCCGATGTCATGCATGTCGATAAAACTGTTGACGTGAATCTTGTCATCCACGGCACGCCACGCCTGACGTAACTCCTTGAGTGTGTCGGGGCCAAAGGTTGCGAAGAGCAAAAGCCCGCCGGGTTTAAGTACCCGTTGAAACTCACCAAAGGTCTGGTCAAGATCGCTGCACCATTGAATGGCGAAGTTGGAGATGATCATGTCGACGCTGTTGTCCGCCAGTGGCAGATGGTCGGCATCAGCGCAGATGAAGCGCTGTTTGCCAAACCATTTATCTAAAACTCCTAAACGTTGTCGCGCCAGTGTGAGCATGGCGGGGGCAAGATCGAGCGCAATCACCTCGGCGTTTTTATAACGGCGCGTCAGTTTTAACGTGAGCTGGCCAGTGCCTGCGCCAACATCGAGGATACGTTGTGGTTGCAGCTTGATCAGATCAAGGCGCTCCAATAATCGCTGCGCGACAGTCTGTTGCAGCAGCGCGGCATCATCGTAACCCGGGGCGGCGCGATTGAAGGATTCGCGGATCAGACGCTTGTCGAGCAGGTAGGGGGTGTTGTCCATGGCTTTTATTTTATGAAGGTTGTTCTATGAAAGGCAGCAGCAGTTTCAGGAACTCGTCGGTGTGCGAGAGGAATGGGATGTGGCCAACGCCTGGCATGATTTCGATCTCTGCCTTTGGCAAGAGTGCTTGAATCGCTTCAGCGCACTGCACCGGCACCAGTATGTCGCGCTCACCGAGAATAAACTGCACAGGGCATTGCAGTCGGTCCAGTTGTGGGCGCAGGTTGGTGCGCTTCAATATCTCCAGCCCTAAACGCAGTGCTTCACCTTGCGGCAGTGGCCGCTCTTCAACAATGGTGCGCACGTTACGCAACATCTCTTTTTCATCACTGCTGCCACGTAGTTGCAGGCCGATGAAACGCTTGAGTGTTGCCTCTGTGTTGTTGATCAGGCTTTCGGTAAAGGCAGTGAGGCTGCTGCCCGGCGTGGCGTGAAGCCAGTCAGCGCTTTTGATGAATTGCGGTTGCGCCGCCACCATCACCACCTTGTTGATTTGCTGTGGCCAGTGCAGCGCGGCGTTGAGTGCCGCCATGCCGCCCAGCGACCAACC
>JAYUTP010000249.1:0-2046 GCA_043755075.1 Tenderia sp. (SeqCode) | reverse complement strand
GTTCGCCGATTAAACATGAAAAGCAAAAGTTTAAAACGATCGCAAAGCAGAGTTTTAAGGTTTATCGCTGCCGTTAAGCGGCCGACACAGTGACGCGATCCCAGCGGAACCATTTCTCGTTAGTTGCGCTCTACTTCTGTTGCGGCTTAAGTGCTGGGCACGCACACGGCGAGCAGGCCGTCGCCTCCGCACATCCCTTAGCGACAAAAGCAGGCGTAGAGATTCTTCAGAACGGCGGCAATGCCTTTGATGCCGCTATCGCCGTTTCCGCCGTGTTAGCCGTAGTCGAGCCCTATAGCTCCGGGATGGGCGGCGGAGGGTTTTGGCTATTATACCGCGCCCGCGATCAACACACCGTGATGATCGATGGGAGGGAACGCGCACCACTATTGGCAACACCCGCGCTGTATCTAGATGCACAAGGCACTCTTATCCCCAACGCTTCTGTTGATGGACCCAAATCCGCCGCGATCCCCGGCACACCCGCCGCACTAGTGCACCTGGCGCGCAAATACGGGCGTTTGCCTTTAAGCAAAACCTTAAACCCCGCCGTACAAATCGCGCGCAGCGGATTTGCTGTTACGCCCCTGTATCGACAAATGGCTGAATTTCGCCTAAAAGCCTTACGAACTTCACCAGAGGCCGCGCGAATTTTTTTAGACCAAGGCCAAGTGCCTGCCGTAGGAACACTCATTAAGCAACCCGAACTCGCGTTGACCTTCGAGCAACTGGCACAACACGGGCATGTCGGCTTCTACGGTGGGTCAGTCGCGCAAAAACTAGTCCACGAGGTGCGCAAAGCAGGCGGCCTCTGGACGCAGCGCGATTTAACCGCCTATCAGGTTAAAGAGCGCCGACCCATTGTGGGTCGCTATAAAAACTTAACCATTACCTCGGTGCCACCACCCTCTTCCGGCGGCGTGGCCTTGGTCACCATGCTGAACATACTCAAGCAATTTAACCTAGAAAAACAAACTCCAGAAATGCGTGTGCATTTGCTCACTGAAGCCATGCGCCGCGCCTATCGCGACCGGGCGCAGTATCTCGGTGATCCCGATTTTATTCAGGTCCCCGTGACACGTCTCACCAGTCAAGCGCATGCGCGCAGGCTTGCCGGGAACATTAATCTCAAAAAAGCGACCGCGAGCTCCTCACTCCCCCAAGCGGTAGCGCCCCGCGATTCAGGACGCCAAACCACGCATTTTTCAATCATTGATCAACAAGGTAACCGGGTCGCCGCCACCTTAACGATTAACTACGCGTTCGGATCCGCCTACGTGGTACCCGGCACAGGTGTCTTGCTCAACGACGAAATGGACGACTTTGTAAGCAAACCTGGAGTACCAAATCTCTATGGGCTAACTGGGGGCGAGGCCAACGCCATTGCACCCGGAAAACGACCCTTATCGAGCATGACGCCCACCTTCATCGAATCCCACGAGCGCGTAGCCCTGCTTGGCACACCCGGTGGCAGCCGCATTATCACAATGGTGTTACTGGCGCTACTCGAATTTGAACAAGGGGCTAGCGCCAAACACCTGGTGCAACTACCGCGCTTTCATCATCAGTATTTACCGGACCAAATTCAATTTGAGCCAGGCGCCTTGTCCCCTGAACTGCAGAACACACTGCTGCGGTTAGGTCACGCACTCAAACCCTTGGAATCCACCTACGGCAATATGCAGGTACTCCTTTGGAACAAGCGCACCGGTCAAATAGACGCAGCCAGCGATCCGCGCGGAATCGGCACCGCTGAAGTTGCGAAGCAAACGCCTAGGAGCGCACAGGGTAAGTAGGCTTCTCTGTGCGCGCCGTAAATCAGGGCGGATACTAGGGCCTGCCCCGACGATCAACAGTCTCCTGTTATTGCAACTAAAACGCGAAAACCATTGAAAATACCGCAGAGGATGGTATGGTGGTAAAATGGTTTTTTGGAAGCTTCGTTTAGGTATTTAAGTATCATGCACACCTCTATTTTTGCACTTTCTCTGGTTTTTATGGTCTCCCTTGCCCACGGCAAGCCTTACGGTCAACACGATATGAAAC
>JAYUTP010000248.1:0-2874 GCA_043755075.1 Tenderia sp. (SeqCode) | reverse complement strand
AGATGATCCAGTCTCCCGGAGGGTGCTGGCGACAGTACTCACAAAATGGGGCCACGAGGTGGTGGTAACGAGCGATGGTAAAGAGGCGTGGGAGCATCTGCAGCGTGATGACCGTCCGCTGCTGGCGATTCTTGACCGCATGATGCCGGAGATGAGCGGCATCGATGTGGTCACAGAGTTACGCAAGCTGCCGTGTGAAACCCCGACGTATGTGATCATGCTCACCGCCATGGGCAGCAAGGAAAATATTATTGAAGGATTGGCGGCGGGGGCGAACGACTATGTCATCAAACCTTTTGATAATAATGAGCTGAAAGCCCGCATTGATGTTGGGCGGCGGGCGATCGAGTCGTAGTCGGCGCTTGCGGCCCGGGTGCATGAGCATGCGCTCAGTGTAGTTCATGTCGCGTTACTTACTTTACGGCGCCGAAAGCGCTTTTTCTCCGTACGTGCTGTTTTCCAGGCAATCCAGAGTTTGCGAATCGGTGTCAGTGATACCCGTTGTGTCAGGACATTCAGGCCATCCGCTTCGATCTCTTTTAATATCTCACGATAGATGGCCGCCATGATGATGCCGCTACGTTGCGTATAGCGATCCACTTCTGGTAGCTGGCTAAAGGCCTTCTCATAATATTCGTCGGCGCGCTGCGCTTGAAATGCCATTAGCTTGTGAACGTTGTCACTGTCACGGAATTTGAGAATGTCATCGGTATGAACCCCAAACCGTTCCAGCTCATCCAGAGGAATATAGATGCGACCGCGTTGGCTATCCTCGGCCACATCACGCAGGATGTTGGTGAGCTGCAGGGCCATGCCGAGGTTATGGGCATACTTCTGGGTTTGCCGCTCTTTCATACCGAAAATCTCGGCGGCCATTAATCCCACTACTGAAGCGACACGGTAGCAGTAGAGGCTGAGGTCTTTGAAGCTGTTGTAGGTGAACTGAGTCAGGTCCATCTCCATGCCATCGATGATCTCAAGAAAGTGCTCCTGCGGTAGATTGTAGTGTTGCAAGGCAGTTTGCAGTGCCTGGGTCACCGGATGGTTGGGGGTTCCCTTGAAGAGCTTATCGATCTCGCTACGCCACCATGCCAGTTTGATTTGGGCCAGATTGGGGTCGCTGCACTCATCCACCACATCATCCACCTCACGGCAGAAGGCGTAGAGGGCAACAATTGCTTGACGTTGCTGCGGCGGCAGGAACATGAAGCTGTAGTAGAAACTGGAGCCACTCTTGGCTGCTTTGTCCTGGCAGTATTGATTTGGATTCATGGGGATGATTACGGATATTTAGCTGTTGCAAGAGGTCTAGGATACCGGAGCCGACGGCCGGAAGCGAGGCGCGCTTTACTTCAGTGATGAGTGCTTAGGGTGTTGCTGATTACGCGGTTTTTTTAGCCGTTTTAGCCGCAGTGCTTTCGGTTTTGTCTGCTGCTGTTGCAGTGTTGGCTTTTTTATCTTCTTCGGCGGCGGCTGTTTTACTGGCTTCAGATTCAAAATAATTGACAGCACGTTGATAGCTGTCGACTACGCCGGAGAGTTCTGAGCCGAGTTCGGCAATCAGCTTAATGAAGGTGCCGAAATGACGGTAGAGGTGAACGCCAGTCTCGCGTAATTTACGCGCCTCTTTGCCGAACTGCTGCTGTTGCCAGCTGAAAGATATAGCCTGTAATAGGGTGAGCAGGTCGGAGGGGGTGGCCAACACTACATTTTGGTGGGCCGCCAGTCTTACTAGGTCATTGTCGATCTCTAACGCACTGGTGAGATAGTGGTCGTTGAGCACGAGTTGAATAATCAGTGTGGGGGGTTGCTCAAAACGCGACAGGTAGGCGTGGCTGGAGATAGCCATGATCCGTTCTCGGAGTTTGCGCGCATGGCTCTCCAAGTGCCAGCTACGGACGGAAGAGTCGGGTGCTTGGCAGACATTGACGTAAGCCTCTAGTGGGGTGTTGATATCGATGGCGATCTGTTTGCCATCATTGAGCTGGATGATGCATGAGGGGAGGTATTTGCCCTCCTTATCATCCTCGCTGTTATTGCCACTACAGCTACGGTAGTGGTCTGTCATGTAGGTGATTTCCAGCAGTTTTTTTATGGTGGTGAGTCCCCACTGTTTGCGTGCCTCACTGTCGCCCAACGTCGCGGTGATGATTTTGGGGGCACCGCGCCCCAGTAACTCAGGGGCGCGCAAAATATCCAGCTGTTTCTGGATCATCTCCTGCGCCTTTTCATTTTCGCGACTGATCCGTTTGACTTGCAGATCGGCGCTCTTGAGCCCCTCTTGCAACGGCTTGAGCATGACCTGCGCGAATTTCTCTTTATTGCTCAGGGTGAGGTCAGGTGGCGTGAAGGAAGAGAGTGTCTGCTCCAGTCCATGCTTCACGCGCTCGACAGAGGAAAATTTTTCATTGGTTTCGGTGCGCTGTTGATCGATTCGTTCGTTTAGCGAGGCGTATTTCTCTTTCATCGAATCGATCTGAACCCGGTTGCGCAGGGCAGCAAGGGTGTAACCCAGGGCCGTGGCAATGATGCCGATGATGGCTAATGCGGTATAGACCAGGTCTTCACTCATGAGGCTGCCTTAGATAGAAAGGCGATTTTCTCTTTGTCGAGCCACTCAATAATCTCTTTAGGACTTTCGATCATGCCGTGGGCACCCCATGCACTGGGATTGTCGTGATCACCGATATAACCAAACAGTGCCGCCAGGGTTAACATGCCGGCGCGACGCCCCGCTTCGATATCGCGCGCGGCATCGCCAACGTAGAGGCAAGTATGGGGGGCAGAGCCGACCAGCATCGCGGCGTAGAACATCGGCTCGGGATCGGGTTTGCGGTTTTTGGTGGTGTCGCCAGAGACGATGCAGGCGGCGCG
>JAYUTP010000247.1:0-19662 GCA_043755075.1 Tenderia sp. (SeqCode) | reverse complement strand
CGGCCCGCTCGCCGGGTTGGTGGCGGTCTGTGCCGGTTCCGATCTGATGCATCCGCTGGGGGCGCTCTTCACCGGGTTGGTGGCGGGCGCACTCTTCGTCTGGGTCTTCACCCTGACCCAGAACCGCTGGAAGATCGACGACGTGCTTGGTGTCTGGCCGCTGCACGGTCTCTGCGGTGTTTGGGGCGGCATTGCCGCCGGTATCTTTGGTTTGGAGGCGTTAGGCGGCATGGGCGGTATCAGTTTTATGTCGCAGTTGATCGGCACGCTGGTCGGCGTGACGATCGCCTTTGCCGGTGGTTTAATTGTCTACGGTATTCTGAAAAAGGCAGTCGGGCTGCGCCTTACCGAGGAGGAGGAGTACCAAGGAGCCGACCTCAGTATTCATAAGATTGCAGCGACGCCACGCGGCGAATGATCCCATTGCCCTATTTTTAGGCCAAAGCCTGCCGAAGTTATTCGGCAGGCTTTTTTGTTGGTGAGCGGTGGTTACGTGCTGCACTCATGCCCATAATTCGACCATTAAAAAACCATGATTGATCTCTATTGCGAAAGAACAGCGTCAGGGTTGTGGGCTGAGCCGCTCAACGCCCTCACTAATCTTGCCTTCCTGGTGGCGGCTTGGCTCTGTTGGCAGCGTGCTGCGGTCACTCACAAAGGCTACGTCAGCATCTATCTGCTGATCGGGCTGGCGGCAGCTGTTGGCATCGGTAGTGGCTTGTTTCATACCTTCGCCACCCGCTGGGCTATGTGGTGCGATGTGATCCCAATACTGATATTTCAGCTGGTTTTTATCGGTTGTTATTTTCGCTTTGTGCAGGGCTACGGTTATGTACGGCTGGGGGTTATCTATGCCAGTTTTTTCGGGCTTGCTTATCTCTGCGGTCAAACCCCGGAACTGCTCAATGGCTCTTTGACCTATGCCCCGGCATGGGTAATGCTGGCCCTCGCCGGGGTCAGCCACTATCTGACCAACAAACCTGCTCGCCACACCTTATTGCTAGCGACCGGGGTGTTTATGTTATCGCTAACGTTCCGCTCCATCGACATGATGGTCTGTGAGGAGATCACCATCGGTAGCCATTTCCTCTGGCATCTCTTTAACGCCCTGCTGATCTATCTGGTGGTGCGTGTGTATATGGATAGTCTGGTGGAAAACGTGCCGTCGAGTGCGGCGCGATGAATATGCGGATCATTAAGGCAACTAATCTCGCCTGTCCGCTCGATGGCACGCCACTGCATGGCGACAGGCAGCTTGTCTGCAGCAACGGCCACAGCTTTGACGTCGCGCGACAGGGGTATATCCATTTGCTGCCGGTGCAGAATAAAAACTCGAAGGCACCAGGAGACAGCAAGCAGATGGTCGAGGCGCGCACGCGCTTTCTTGAGAGTGACTTTTATCTGCCCATCTCCACTCAGCTGAATGCTGTGGCACTGCAACACCTGCCCGCAGCCGAGACGCTGTGTGTGGTGGATGCTGGTTGTGGCGATGGCTACTACCTCAGCCGGTTTTGCGCGGCATTGCAGCAATGTGCGGGCACTGCGGCACTGATTGGCATCGACATATCAAAACCAGCGGTAGTAGCCGCCGCGCGGCGTAACAGATTGATTAGCTGGCTGGTCGCCTCCAACAATAATCCAGCGTTACAGCCACAGTCGGTGGATATGCTCTTCTGCATGTTTGGCTTTCCCGGCTACAGCGCCTTCAAGAAGATCCTTAAAACTGGCGGCAAGGTGCTGCTGGTGGAGGCGGGGCCGGACCATTTGCAGGAGCTGCGCCAGGTAATCTATCCCGAAGTGCGCAAGTCCCCGCCGCCCGCGTTGGATAGAGCGGAGCAGGCCGGTTTTGTTCTGATCGATTCTCAAACACTGCGTTATCAAACAACAACGCTAAACCGTGAGCAGATTGCCGCTCTGCTGCTGATGACGCCACATCTATTCCGTGCAACACGCGAAGGCAAAGAGGCTGCTGAAAAGCTTCATGGCCTGGTATTAACAGTGGATGTGGTGCTGCGGGTATTGGTGAAGCAAGCCGATTAAGGCGGTGCAATTAATAATAGTGCCCGGGAGGCGATAATGTCTATCGAATGCCCCGGGCTGCTTGGCTGAAAAGTGCTTAAGGAACGATGTACGTGTATTTGCGTTCCTGAAAATCGATAACGGCCGTAACACCCGCAGGAATCATCTCAACGCCAGGAAGAAGGTCGCTACTCACCCAGCCATTTCCCCTCATGGTGTTTTGGCACATGTAAAATTTAACACCCTTAGCGATCAGGCTTGTGACCATGTCATCACTGGGGTTTCCAGTGCCAAAGTTGCTGCTATAGGAGGCATCATTGAGCAACCAACGAGCCCCTGCACCATAACCAATCACGATAGCTTGGAAGTTTTCTCCAGACTTCATTTCATAGTTACTAACATAATCATTAACTATATTGTTAATGTTTAATACTTGCTGGGCCCTGCCATTGCGGGGGTTAATGTCGTTATTATTAACAGCTACAACAATCTTCAAATCATCACGAACAGAGATGCATAAAGTTTTATCGGCAGATCCTACGCCGAAAAAAGCATCGGCATTTGCCGTTACAATATCCGGACAAGTTGAGTTTTTAGATTTCTTAAAGCTGGAATCTGCCATTGCAGTGGTGCTGCCACAAATTAACAATCCAAGCATGAGTAAATATTTTGATTTCATAATAAAAGTTATTCCTCACAAGTAAGTTGAGTGGAGATTCTATGTATGCACATTATTTTCATAAATGTGTCGCCCGACTATAACAGTAATGTAGTTCTGTTATGTTAATGGAGCTTAATTTTTAAATTCCAGTAAAATAAACGTAGCGCATTGCATCGAATGTTTTAGTGTCAGGTGATAAGGTTCTATTTAATTATTGATTTATATGGATTGTGCGATAAGTTTAAAACAGTGTGTAACACTACATGGTGTCGAATTTCGATGGTGTCACCCAAAGATGGATAGGTGGTCACAAGCCTCTTTAAAGTGGTGTTCGGCGTAAGCGAGATGACCATAGTGAAGGCGGGAACCAATCAGGAAAACTCGGGGCACCATCATCTAATCATTGATGCAGACCTGCCCGTAGCCGATCAACCAGTCGCCAAAGATGCTCAACACATACATTTTTGCGGTGCGAAAACCGAGACGATGGTGGAGCTGCCAAAAGGAAAGCATACTCTGCAATTGATGCCGGGTGATTAGATCCGTATGCCTCATCAGCCAGTGGTTACATCGAAGAAAATCACCATCGAAGTTAAATAACTCCCACGGCAATCTCGTGGTGATTATCTGCCACGAGATTGTTTTGTGAATGCAGAGCGTAGCTGGTATGAAATGAAATTTGGTGAAGCCCATCATGGGCGGTGTCAAATTTTTTCTAAAGTAATCGCGGGTTGACTGCCACGTGATATTTACAGAGAGTGGTTATTGCTATGTTATTTGTTAGTTGCTGGGGCTTTTTTCTCGCGCCGAACCATCCATACAGCGATGAATAGTGGCAGCACAACGACGATAAAAATCGCTGAGTAAGCCAGTATTTTCGGTGAAGCATCTGATTTAGCAATGCCGAATAAAACCAAGAACATGGCAAAGGCTGCGAGCGTATAACCAGTAAAGCGAATCAGTTCTTTCATCTTGTATCCTTAGTAATTGCTGTAAACCCATTTTATCAGGTGCAGGCCAGTTTAATCAGTTGAGTAATCCGAATGCGGTGCTAACCAGCCAATATTCAGTATTGATGCACTTCGCTCCCTGGAACATAATATAGTGTTGACTCAGATAAAGCTGTAGGGCGCGCTGTGGGTGCCCTAGCGTGTCCGACATGGGCATGTCTCTATCCGTGACGACAAACGTGACAAAACCCAAGAGGCTTCCATGAGGCCAGGCGGACGTAGCATCGATCCGGCCGCACGAATAGAAACAGGCCGTGAGTCCGTCCAGGTGCCCACGTCAGTCCCGCGCCCAAAGCGATTACGCGACTTAAAGAGTGTGCGGAGCCGCTATGGGACGCACTGCAAAGCATCATACTGACTGATCCCTGACCTAATTGGTGTGTGACTGAATCTGTTCCAGTGTTTGGTGGAACAGGGCGGCGCTGTTGCCGCCAATCGTCACGGCCTGTTGTGCCGCTGCTTCGGCTTCATACCAGCGCTGTTGCTCGGCCAGTGTCTGGGCCAGATTGTTGAAGGCGGCGGCGGATTGGGGATGATGGTGAGTGGCGGCGCGGAAGGCCGCTTCGGCACCGGACAGATCGTTCAGGGCGTAGCGGCTGTTACCGAGTCCCATTGCTGCGCCGAGGCTCTGTGGCCAGCGTGTTAATGCTGTGGTGTAGGCGCTGGCGGCTTCTTGCCAGTGGTGCAATTTTTCCAGTGGCAGCACCGCCTCCAGATAGGGCCGCTCCTCCACCGTCTGTGGCAGTCGGTCGGGCGGCAGCACCACTACGGCCCAGTAATCACTGCGGCTCCAGGTGTGTTCGAAGGTTTTCAGTGGGGTAATGGAACGCTCTTCGCGTCCGGAGCGCAGCACTACCTCGCCCACCTCAAGATCAAATCCGACCACCACGGCGTAGTGCCAGACTGGCATGACAGCGAGGCCAAGGTTTTGCAGCACCAGCACCGGATTACCGGCGACAACTTCACTCATCACCGCTTCGAGCTGAGGCTTTAGCAGATAGGGGATGCGCGCGTGGCGCCGTGTTGCTGCCAGCAGTTCAAGCTGAAGGCTACCCTGGCGTTTGGGTAGATAGATCTGCGGCGCCAGTTCATCGGGTGTAACCGTGAGTCCCGTTGTGTTGAGCACAGTGGCGAGCGCCGCCGGGCCGCATTGATAGTCTTCCTGCGGAAAAAACGGCACGGTTGATAGCTCCACCGTTGGCGGCCATGCGTCTGCTGAGGCAAGCAGCTGTCGGGTCTGCGGCGTGGCGCAGCCGGTTAACAGCGCTACTAGCAGCGGCAATAAAAAAATACCCGGACGATGCCGGGTATGCTGGATATTGATAAGCGTACGCATCAGTTGTTAACGGCGCGCAGAACCTTTTTTGGTGAAAGAGAAGACGCTGGTCAGGCCCAGCAGGTCAGTAATCAACAACACAATAAAGATAAACAGCAGCGCACCAATGATGCTCTCACCGCCTGCGGGCATCTGATCGATGTGCTGGGCCAGCTGCTGAGCCTCGTCGTCGCTGAGGGCATCGACACGTGCCTGCAGTTGGGTCGGGTCAACGCCCAGCTGAGCCAGCTGTACCTTAATATCATCGCGATTCAGTGCCTCGTGAATCCGACTGATATCCTGCTGCGCCTGAACGCTTTGCATTACCGTCTCGGTGCTAACCATGGCGGCGTTGGCCATTGGCAGCTGGAAGCTCAGCGCGAGTATGGCAGCAGTGACGATGAGGCTGATAGGTTTGGCAATACGGCGGAAGAGATTCATAGTGAGTTTTCCTTGGATGATGAGGGCGCGGGGGCCAAGTAGCGGCAGCACGCCGGCCGAAAGTACGCTGATACTAGCGGTTTGTCCAGTAACTGAATAATGACGATGCTTTGGTGTAGCATTGATCTTCTTCGAACTGATGGTTAATTTAAAAAAGGATCTCTGCCATGGATGTTCTACTGACCCCCCATGAAGCCCGCGTCATCGGTTGCTTGATCGAAAAAGAAGCCACCACACCGGAACAGTACCCGCTTTCGCTCAACGCGGTCACTAACGCATGCAATCAGAAGAGTAATCGTGAGCCAGTGCTGGATTTGGATGATTCAACGGTGCAGCAAACGCTCGATGGTCTGGTTAAGAAGCATCGGGTGAGTGAGAAATCTGGTTTTGGCAGTCGCGTACTCAAATATCAGCACCGCTTTTTTAATAGCGAATTTGGTGGTCACCACTTTTCGGCACAGGAGCTGGGCGTCGTCTGTGTCATGCTGCTGCGCGGACCACAGACCCCCGGCGAGTTACGCACCCGCACCAATCGTCTCTGTCAGTTCAGCGATGTGAACGAGGTTGAGCAAGTATTGCAACGGCTGATGGCGCGTGACGATGGCCCCTACGTCGCACGTCTACCACGCGAACCGGGCAAACGTGAGTCACGTTATGTGCACCTTTTCTGCGGTGAGGTAGAGATGGCCGTCAGCACGGCAGCCCCCGTCGCCGCATTCCGCAACAGTGGCGGTGATGATGAACGCATCGCTCAACTGGAACAATTAGTGATGGAGTTATTTGATGAGGTCAACCAACTTAAGCAGCAACTTGCCGAGATAAAAGACGATGCGCCATGAGTGTGGCGCAAGAGAAAGAACCAGGGCCAGAAAAAGAAAAGCTGCCAATCCTCTGTCGCGATGAGAAGCTGATCTCCGCCAACAAACCCACCTCGGGTATTTTGTTGTTTGCACTCAGTGCCGACATTGCGCGAATGATGATGAATCAACTTGTCGATAATGGTGTGAAAAAACATTACCTCGCCGTGGTGCTCGATTACACCGAAACGGCCAAGGCGATTGACTATTCACTCAAAGATAAGCAAAACAATCTGCCCGATAGCCAAGCACATCGGGATAAATCCGCCCAGCCAACCATTACCGAATACCAGTGTCTGCTGCTTGCCGCCACCGAACTGAAAATTATTCATCTCATCACTCGGCAACCACTACTGACTCACGCACCACTCGATGCCGAGCACCAACAGATTGTCGATAGCTTCGGCTGGGGCTCGGGCCGATGAACTGGTTCGTCTACATCATTCACTGTAGCGACGACACCCTCTACACCGGCATCACCAACAACCTCGAACGGCGCATGCAACAACACGCCACCCAGCGCGGCGCAAAATACTTCCGAGGCCGCCAGCCACAAAAGGTTGTCTATCTTGAAAATGGCCATGATCGCAGCAGCGCCAGTAAACGCGAAGCAGCGATTAAAAAACTGAATCGCGAAGAGAAACAACGGCTGATTTTCTCAGAGATAAACAGGATTGATGATACGGGGCCGGATAACACCACGCCGCAATGAGGGCAGTGAACCGATTATAAATTGTAACCGGTTGAAGTTGCTTGTCAGCGCCGAAACCCTGCTGCGGTTGGTTCAGTCGGTGCCCCAAAGCCGAACCAATGTTCAAGGCGCTGACTGAGGCATCCTCTTACCAACAACAAAAGACTGGGGCGCGATCCAGATGATGACTACCGATTTCAGAGCTCAACGAGTGGTCGGGTTACGTGGTGCTAGCCTGAGCCGATACTGCCTCTCAATCTGAATGTTGAAGCTGTAAAAAATCCCCTTAAGAAATTTTTAAATTAAATCTAACGAAAGCCGACCGCGCAGAGCGCTCCAGAATCGACGATCTCTCTGCTGGGTGGGGTTTTATCACCCGCCCAATTTCACTGCTTAAGCGGTGTCTACTTTTCATGGGTAACTTGGGCGTAAAAAATAAATAAAGCTTAGTCTCACCGTGCCGTCAGTATTGTTCTCAACAAAGCCGTTGTCGCTAATCGGCCTCGTTAAAGTACAGTGTCAGGTTCGAGGGAGTCTGGTAGCCCGACCCTGGCGATAGCGTGGTGAAAGAACAATAGAAGGTTGGATTCCGGGGCCATAACGGTTTAAAGCGTAGGGCAAGCCTCATCGCCTAACCCTGCTTTCAGCCGGACGCGGTGAGACAGCGGCGCGTTTCCTAGAACTACCGAGACCGCGCCGGTTAAAACAACGTTGAGGCTGTAGGAAAACTAAAAAATGAATTTTGATGAAGAAAATGACCGTCTCAAAACCCCTATACGCCACGATCTCTATCAAGGGAATGGTTTTGGTACTCCATAAATTGAGACTTTTTTTAGATTCTGGGAATTTTTCTACAGCCTCGTTAGGCTTTTGCAACAGTGGATACCGGAAACCACATCTAAATAAACGGGGCGAAATCCAAAAAGCCATACGAGTAGGAAAATTATATTAAGGAGATTTTAAAATGGCAGATATAAACATTAGCGTTAATAATGGACTTGTTTCTATTACATTGGATAAATGGGAATGGACAGGGCTAAAGGTCAATGGAACACAAATAAACCCGATTAATAATGGCAATGTTCAGTTTCAATACAACCAACCATCACCAGTTGGCCCAGTTACATTTATGGCAACAGCAAATACTAATATCAAGATAGTGAATCCAGGCAATTCATTATTCATGGAAAGCCCTGACGGAAAGAGTACTTATATGCTGGTTATTAGTTATTCAGATGCGAACAATGTGACGACTCTAAACGGCTATGTTCACACCCTTCCGTTTGTTTTTTCCGAAGACAAGCCTAGCCCCCTTGTCTTTAGCCAAGGAAGGATGACTGGCTCTTTCGTAGCAAATTAAGCAGCGAAAAATTACGGGATCTTGTATTCACGCATTCGGTCTAACGCTGAATTCGAGAGGGACAGCCCAGAAGCGGGCTGCCCCTCAATTCAAACGTTGAGCCTGTAGAAAACCCCTAAACTGCGCTAATAATTGGCATAATGACTTATCAAAAAAGGAGTCATGTACATGCCGAATTTCATCCCCTACAATCATGATCAAGACACCATGATTGTTATTGATTTTCACGATCAAATTCAGCCGGCCACCTTTGAGAACGCGTTGCACTTCCTGATTGAAAAGAAGCTCGACTATCTATTTTTCATTCGCACACTCCAGCCGGGGTGATGAGCGCATGAAACGCAGCCAACAGGCCGTAAAAACACTGACAGACGCATTCGAAAATATTGATAACTTTTTAAAAAACAACACCCCACGTACAGGCCATGGCAAAATTGGCAAGGAAGTGAAGAGCAATATCACCGATAATGAAAGCGCCAAGATGACCACCAGTAAGGGCACAATCCAAGGCTATAACGGCGTGGCCTCCGTGGACAAAAAACACCAAATCATTATTGATGCACACGTCTTTGGATCAGGCCAGGAACAACATACCTTACAACCTATCCTGACCACCATTAAAGACCGCTATCAGCGCCTCGGCTTGAGTGATCATATATATAAAGAGAAGATCATTGTTACCGCCGACACCGGCTTTGCCAATGAAGCCAACATGAAATACCTACATCAGGCCAACATCAACGCTTACATTCCGGACAATCAGTTCAGAAGTAGAGATCCAAAATTCAGCGAACAAAAATCAAAATATGGGAAACGCACATCAACCAAGCATAAATCGGCAGAAATGATTCCCGCGACGGCATTCGACTTTGATCCTGTGAATATGTCCTGCCGCTGTCCGGCGGGTCAACGCATTAGCTTTCGCAACCAACGCCGCGATACCCATGGTCATCTAAAAGTGTTTTTCGAAGGCAAACTGAGTCAGTGTCGACACTGTGACATAAAGCAACAATGCATGAAAAACCCAGAAGCTGCCAATGACCGAAAAGGCAACGGCCGGCAAGTCTCATTCATCATTGAAAAAAGACACGATTCATCCCATTACACCAACTGGATGAAACAACGCATCGACAGCGACACAGGCAAGCTGATCTATAGCCATCGTATGTCGGTGGTCGAACCGGTGTTTGGTAACATCAGCACAAACAAACGGTTAAACCGATTTAGCCTGAGAGGCAAGAAAAAGGTACAAGGCCAATGGCAGCTATACTGTATGGTACATAATATTGAGAAGCTAGCGAATTATGGAAAAATGGCAGCATAAAATGGAATGATGCATCACCAAAACAGATAGAATTGTTCTAATGATGAAAAAGATGATCAGTGATGAGATTTAATGAACGGAGTTAACTGGCGATGAAAACAATCCAGCTCATGGCTGGGGTAGGATTATGGCGTTTATTTTGGGTTTTTCTACAGCCTCGTTAGGCCGCTCGCTAGTCTTTGCATAATGACATAAAAGGAGGTGATTCTTATGTTATAAGTGGTGTTTGGTATAAAAAAGCATTTAAAAATACAATCTAAATATAAACCTAGAAAAGGAAGCAAAAATGGCCAGTACAGATTTAATTACTTATTTACACTACATTGCCACCTGGGAAACAGAAAGCGACGCTAATATTGATCAATTGATCTCTGAGCAATCCATATTCGTCAACTTGGGTGATTTTGAATCAGACTCCGTAGTTGATGCTGAATTTAAAACCATCAACGATTTAGCATGTGAAGTTAGAGACCGTACCATTGCTGCAGATGCTACTCAAATGGCTGCAGATGCTGCCGCAGTAGCATCTATTTGGTCCTTTGGTTTAGGTATGGCTGCCTTCGCCGCACTTGAGGTCACAGAGCAAATTGAAAAAGCTGTTATTTCCTCAAAATCAAAGGAGTTAAATGCAAAATTAACAACTGTAGATTCTGATATCTCATCTCAAATAAACCCCAATGTCGCAAATTATGTCAGTAAATATAAAGAAAACAACAATCTCATAATCGCAAAAGCGCCAAAAGGGCTTGATATTCACACATGTCGAGCAAATTTGATGCAATTCATGGCGGAGATTCAAAGAAAAAGCGGAAAGTTGGATGCTGCGACTTTCAAGCAGTATGCAGAATCTGCGAAAATCGTTTATAACAGTGATGAAATCAATAAAGTATATGATGCATTAGATGAGTTGAACTTTAGTGCTAAATCTGATGCTGATGTCAAAAAGTTCATGAATGTCCTCGCTGGGTTCACAGTCCCTCCAAATGCCCAGTTTGGATTGACTCTTGTTACTGGTATGTCGATTGGAATCATGTTTTATAAACTCAAAATCGCAAATGCCACAATCACAGCACAGGCTGAAGATGCAGGCATACCAGTTGAAGAAGTTGAGACCAGTGCATTTGAAGCAATGGATGCAGTGGGTAAATTCGCTGCTAGCGTCGCAGTTGTCGTGTCCGTAGTTGATATTGTTTTGAATATTATTGATATCGTAGATGTTGTCGACCAATGCAAAAAGATGTGCATCCAGCTAAATGGCCCCATCAAAACGAGTTACAAATCATATTTCAATGGCATTAAAACAGCAGCGCAACAATACAGAACTGCAATAGGAGCTCCAACTAAAAACACTTAAAATACTGCTGGAAATGATGTGACCCAGATGAATGCCCAGATAGCTCAATATGATTCAATTACTCAGTTTGGCATTCGCATCTCGAGCCCGTAGGTTGGGCTGAACGTACTTGTGAAGCCCAATAATTTATCGCGCAAAACGTTGGGCTTCGCTGCGCTGTGGATGGGTGAAGCGTAGCGTAACCCATCGTTTTTCCGATTCGTAGTAAATACGCGATGCCAATTCGTTTTAATTCGGTTCATGGGCGAACCCTGATGGGTTATCACTCATCTACCGCGTTGGAGGAAGGCGCAATACCGTTGCCCGACTATCAACACCCAGACAATGCTGTATGTGTGTTTGGCCCAGAGGATGGCACCATCAGCCAAGCGATCATCGATAGGGTCGACGCGGTGGTTTATGTGCCCACCGTCGACTGCATGAACCTGGCCGCCAGTGTCAACGTGGTGCTCTACGACCGGTTAGCAAAATCAGCATCATGATGTATTGATTCGTCAGAGCCGGGACACCAATAACACGGTGAAGATGATCGAGTAGCCGCGTGTATTAGATAATCACTACGCGGGTGCCAATACCAAGCCAGCGCGAGAGCTGGTCGATTTGGGTGTCGGTGAGGGCTATGCAGCCTTCGGTCCAGTTGAGTGTTTTATGGATATTTCTATTATGTTTTCCCAGTCCGTGGATACCGATGTAGCCCCCTAGGGGAGTGTCCTGTGGTGGAGTTTGACCCCGTAAAATTGCATGGTGGATCTGGTGGTAAGTGTCGAAGTCGATCTGGTCTGCTTGATAGGCCTTTTCAGCATGATTGAGGTTGGGGTAGTCGAGGCCGAAAAAGAGGTGGAACTTGCTTTTGGTATTGACCCAGGCGATACGGAAACTGCCTTTTGGGGTCTGGCCATCGCCGCGAAAGCGGAGTTCGGCCGCGCCGCTGCGCCCGACCGAGATGCCGCGAAACACCTCGCGTGCTTCGTTACCCACCATTACGGTGAGGGCTTGCTGGGCGGTGTCCACCAAAATCCAGGGTTCACCCGTGCTGCGCGCCTGGGCCTGTCCTGCAAGAATTAAACAAACAGCGATTATCAGGGTCAAACGTCGTAACATGTTACCTGTCCAAATGGTTTTTTTATGGGGTTTAGATATTTTTGGAGAACGGCATGCCGCCGCTGACCTAACTGTATAATATGTCGGGCGACCACAGGCATCACCTTAGCAGCCCTGCGGCCTAATCGCCTGTCTGGTCATCAAATGATTTGATTACGTTGAACAAACCAATGAACCGATTCATATACCTTAGCGCTTTTTGCCAACGGCTCAGCGGCTACATCATCATCCTGCTGCTGTTTAGCAACCCGGCCGCCGCCGCCACCTATCCCATGCCTGCCACAGGGGAGCGGGTTATCGGTGAATTACAGCAGATCCGTGCCAACAGTCACGAGACGCTCCTCGATATCGGCTCGCGCCATGGTCTGGGTTACGAGGCGATGGTTGCTGCCAATCCTAGGATTGACCCATGGTTGCCGGAGCAGGATGCCATGGTCACTTTGCCGACTCAATTCATCCTGCCAAATACGCCGCGCGAAGGCATTGTCATCAATTTGCCTGAGATGCGCCTCTACTATTATCCGAAATCGGTGCCGGGCCAACCAGCCGTGGTGATCACTTATCCGATTAGCATCGGCAGTGAGGGTCGCGAGCTGCCGATTGGCCTGACCCATATCGGCGAAAAGCGGGTTAACCCGGTTTGGAATGTGCCTAAATCGATTCGAGCCGAACATGCCCGTGATGGTGAGCCGTTGGCGGCGGTGGTTCCCCCGGGGCCTGATAACCCGTTGGGCAATTATGCCATGCGTCTGGACACCTCGAGTTACCTCATCCACGGTACCAACCGTAGTTTCAGTATCGGCATGCGCATCAGCCATGGCTGTATCCGTATGTACCCTGATGATATCGAGGCGCTCTTCCCTCAGGTGCCGAGCGGCACGGCGGTGCGGATCGTCAATCAGCCCTTTAAGGCTGGTTGGCGGGCGGATGAGCTCTACGTCGAGGCTCATGCCCCGCTCAAAGAGCCCAAGTACGCCCCCAAGGCGGGCAATGCTACCGAGATGGTGGCGGTGGTTGTCGCCGCCAGCAACGTGGTGCTGGATGATTTCAGCTGGGATCTGAGTCGTTTGGCGGCGGAGGAACAGCAGGGCATTCCAACCAAGATCATCGCCACTCAGCCGGGTCAATCGCTGCTGGGCAACGCCGCTGCCAAGACCCCGGGCCTTAACCCTGGGGATACCTGGTGGTTACAGGTGGGTGCCTATTCAAATATCGATAATGCTAGGCAGAGCGCCAACCGCATCGGCGAGTTGCCACAACCGTTGTCAACCAATCTGGTCACCAACGGCCACCTCTGCCATGTCGTTATTGGTCCCTTCACCGAGCGCGCTGCCGCCCTTAGTCTAGGCAAAAGCATCCACGATGCCACTACGTTTTCAGGTTTTCCATTACAGGGCGTGGGGCTGACGGGCTATCGTTATTGTTTGGCGGGAGTTCAGAGTGGCGCTTGATATAGTGTGAGTGAAGTTCTAAAAAAATTAAGGGCCGACATTTATGATGTCGGCCCTTAATTTTTACAGCGCAGAAAAATGTGTTACTTGCTCATGCTCTTCTTGAACATGCGCTCGGTCTTTTCAGCCGTTCCAGTCGCAATCGACTTGGCTTCAGCCGCAGTTGACTTAGCCTCAGCGGCCTGTGACTGTGCATCTCTGGCCATGCTCTTGGCTTCGTTGGCGGCGGTCAGTGCCTGATCAGCGGTGTTTTTTGCGCTCAGCGCGGTGGTGTTGGCATCAGTTGCTGTTTTCTTGGCATCGTCAGCCTTGGTGGCGGCGGCACGGACATCGCTTTGAAGCTGCGACAGTTCTTCTTTGGTGACACTGGCGCAACCGGCCATGCCAATCGCTACGGCTGAAACCAGCGCAGCACTTAAAAGCTTTGTATTCATTTTTCATCTCCCTTGATACAGATGTGATGGAAAGAGGGGAAGGTATTCCGCAAACTTACCGTAGAAACAGCGAGTAAAATATACGCCCCTAGCGTGGTGAAAGGCAACGTTGTAGCGAAAATGAAGCGGATGAATAGGCTGTGCTTCTCCACGTAAAAGGGGCGCTAGCGCAGTTTCTCTGTGGCAGTTATTGCTTCGATAATCCTAGTGGCAATCCTGCCAGTTTGATCCCTGCTGCGCGTAATGCCTTGTGGTGCTCCAGCGTCAATTTGGTGCCTTCGATCTTCACACCTTCCAGCTTTACGTCATCAAGGCAGCAGCCGGTGAGATCAGCGTTACTGAGATCGGCACCGCTGAGGTCGGCGCCGGCCAGATTGGCGAGGCGCAGGTCAGCACTGGTGAGGATGGCATCACGCAGGTTGGTATTACGGAGGTTGTATTCAACGAGGTTGGCGTTGTGGAGGTTGGCGTTACTGAGATCGGCGCCATCGAAGGTGGTGGCTTCCAGGGACAGTAGCGCGTCGAACCCTTTGCGGTCGAAGATGGTGATCATGAGAGCGGTCCTTTGAGTATAAATTCGAGCCCTTCGTGGCCACACTTTTGCCCGGCCAAATAACAGGCGGCCTTGAGGCTGGCATCGAGTGTCAGGCCGCTCACGCAGCCGTTGATCATGGCGGCGTTGAAGGTGTCGCCAGCGCCGAGGGTATCAATAACGAATGGTGGAGGAGCGCTGGGACAGTGGAGTTCGGTATTGTCGTGGCTCAGCGCCCAGGCACCGGCTTCGCCCCAGCTGCAGACTAGATCGGCGTTGCGGGTGAGTGGGCGGATTGCGTTGAGTAGGTGCATGGCGTGGCCATGGCCGCGGCCTTGGGCGAAGGGTTTTGAAAAGAGTAGTAGGTCGGCGAGTTCGAAGAGCCGGTCGATGTGAGCACGCTCCTTTTCGATCTCGATTGAGAGGGGCAAATCGGGACGTTTTTCACGCGCCCATGCCAGCATCAACTGGGTCTCTTCAACATTGCGCCCTTCGAAGTGGAGCCAGTCGAATTGCGTCAGGTCGATGGCCTTGAAGGCGGCAAAACTGTACTCGGGTAGGTCGCGGTGGTGGATGATGGTGCGCGAACCGTTGGCGAGATTGTGGGTGATGTAGGAGGTCGGAACCTTGCCGTGGTGCAGCCGTGTAACGGCGTCGGTGTTGATGCGGTGGCGTTGCAGGTCGGTCTCAATGTGGCGGGCGTCGGGATCAAAGGCCAACACTCCGGCCCAGTGGCAGTCGTGGCCGAGCTGGCTCAGCACCGTTAAGGTGTTGGTGGCATTGCCGCCGCGACAGAGACGCTGACTGATGGCGCGCACCTCATCATCCTCAAGCGGATAACGGCTGACGCTGTTGATGATGTCGAGGGTGGCGATACCTACCGCCAAAATGCGCGCCACGATTTATTCTTCTTTGCGCCGCAAGGTGGCGAGCGGCATGAAGTAGAGGTTGATTAGGTCGATCAGCAACCAGCCGATCGCCATGTAGATGAAATTCACTAACCCGCCATTGAAGATGTATTGGCCTAGCCACCAGACCACATTCCAGATATATAAACAGTACAGTGCCATGAGCGTCCAAGGGAAGGCGGTGATCCGTGCACCGCAGGGGCTACAATGGGTGGTCATCCACCAGCCGAGGCGATATTTCTGCCCGAGTGAGAGAGTCTCTTCGTGGCAACTTGGGCATTTGAATGAGGGCATGGTCAGGCGGCTCCTAAGAAGTCAGCTCAAAAGTATAGCACCCTACAGGCTCTGCTTAGCAGGGCCTGTCGCGGAGCACTTTTGATGCGCGATACTGAGTACTTTGGGCATGGTGGAGTGTGTCGGGTAGAATGGCCGCTCTGAACGAGAGGATGGAGAGATGATGCGTTTTTTTAAAGGTGTTGCGGCGCTGATGGTGGGGGCTTTGTTGATCGCCTGCGACAACAATACGCCGCTGATGGAGCGGGTGGTCAAGGGTGACATCAAAGGGGTGGAGGCAGAGCTTGCCAAGGGGGGTGACATCGAGGCCCACAACAACTTCCGCTGGACGGCACTGACTCACGCGGCCCGCCTCGGCGATGTCGCGATGGTAAAGCTGTTGATTGAGAAAGGGGCCAACGTCAACGCCATCGACGATACCAGCTGGTCGCCACTGATGCGCACTGCCATGAAAGGGCACGTTGAGGTGGCCAAGTTGTTGCTGGCCCACGGCGCCGATATCCACCATGTTGATAACGGCCAGTGGACGGCTCTGCACTGGGCGGCGCAGCAGGACGATAGCGAGATGATGCGCGTGCTTCTCGACGCCGGGGCTGATATCAATGCTCAGACGCGGGATGGCCGGACGCCGCGTATGGTGGCGCAGAGTGAGGGCCATACCGACTTGGTCAATCTCATTAGTCGTTGGATGAACAATGCGGATGGAACAAAGCCGTAGAACGTATGGTGGTAAATCTAAGGAAATGAAAATGATCAAAAAGATAGCAGGTCTGGTGGTGGTGATCGCGCTGTTCAGTGGCTGCGGCGATAAACCGGCGGCCACGCAGGCGATCCCCTTGGGGGACAAGGCGGCGCTGGAGCAGCTGGCTGACTCGTGGGAGGGTCTCTCCGAGAAGCGGCTTGCGGCCAGTCCGGCCAGTCTGCCGGGTGATGAGCGTAAGCGTTTTCTTGAACAGGTTTTTGCCGATGCCGGTTACAACTACACCGCGACCCTCAAAGAGATGGCCGTTCAGGGTATTGATAAGGGTAATAACGAGCAGATAGATCTGGCTGAGTTAGTGCTGTTGCCACACCGTACGCAGCGTGGCACTCCCATGGATCCGGCGGATATCTACTCGATTGAGGAGTTGCAGGCCGTGGCGGCGATAGAGCGTAGTCTCAACAAGCCCTAATCCCAAATGGCGGGAAATTCTATACCATGTCGCTTCCATTTTGTGGGGGTGTTTGCTGAGGTGGTCCGTATGAAGAAGTTTGCAGTGCTGTGGTTGACATCAACATTGGTTGGGGCCAATGCCATGGCAGCGCCGAAGGATATGGTGGTGGTTCCGGCCGGGTCATTTGTGATGGGCAGTAATCTAAAAGATAACGATGGTAGGGCGCAGGAATTTGGCTCTACCAAGCCGTGGTATCAGGACGAAGCGCCGCAACGTACCGTCACGTTGCCGGAGTTCTGGATCGACAAGTTCGAAGTGACCAACAGCCAATTTCGCGATTTTGTGATCGAGAATAATTACTGGATTCCGCAGGGGTGGAAGGAGAACGGTTATCTGCTGTCGGCCGATGTACTCGGCTTTGCCGATCTACCGACGTTGCAGCGGCTGGCGACTAATACCTTCAAGCTCGATATGGATGTGAGCAAGCTGGAACTTGAGGCGCTGCTCAAGGTAATAGTGGCCCAGCAGACGCAGCTCGATAAGCTGCCGGTGGCCGGGGTTACCTGGACTCAGGCCAGCGACTATTGTAAGGCGCAGGGCAAGCGGTTGCCCTCCGAGCAGGAGTGGGAAAAAGCTGCGCGTGGCACTAAAAGCAACGAATATCCCTGGGGTAATGAGTGGGACCAGCAGCGCCTGAACGATGGCAGTGGCGCGGGTTGGGAGCATGGCGTCGCGCCCGTTGGTTCCTATCCCAGTGGGGCCTCACCTTACGGTGTGCAGGATATGGCGGGTAATGTGATGGAGTGGGTCGAGGATTGGTATCAACCCTATCCTGGCAGTAAGTACCAGAGTGGTGACTTTGGTGAGAAGATGAAGGTGGTGCGCGGCGGTGGTTGGGGCGGTATGGGGCACTATGTGATCAGCCATTTTTACCGTGGTGCCTACCGTTTTAACATCAAGCCCGTCTTCACCTTTATTGATCTGGGCTTCCGCTGCGCCCAATCTCCCACCAAATCGCCAACCAAGTCCCCGGCCAAAAAATAGCGCCATGGTCATTACTGGCCAAAGTTGGCAAAATGCTGGGCGGGTAATCATAGAAAATGTCGATAAAGGTAAACAGAAGGTGCCGATAACCTTCTGCATCAGAACAGAGTATTAGGAGTGATTATATGAAGGCTATGGATCGTCGTCTGGAGGAGCTGAAGTCTCATGTGCCAGAGGTGGAGCCGACAGCGGCACAGCAGATCCTCGCCAAGGGAGGCTTGTTGGTGGATGTGCGGGAGCCGGATGAGATTGCCAATGGCTCCCCCGCCGGCGCATTGCGGATTGGTCGTGGCTTTCTGGAGCTGCGCATCGAGGATGCGGTGCCAGACAAGAGTCAGCCGCTGGTGGTGATGTGCGCTGGTGGCGTGCGCTCCCTGTTTGCCGCCGATGCCTTGCAGAAGCTGGGTTACAGCGATGTTCACTCCCTGGCCGGTGGTTTCAACCGCTGGAAGAATCAGGGCTTCAAATTTGAGGTTCCACGGGCGTTGAGCGTCGAGGAGAAGGAGCGCTACTCGCGCCACCTGCTGTTGCCCGAGGTCGGGGAGGCTGGTCAGCTCAAGCTCAAAGCGAGTAAGGTGCTGCTGATCGGTGCGGGCGGGCTCGGTTCGCCCTCAGCCCTCTACCTGGCGGCGGCCGGTGTCGGCACCATTGGTCTGGTGGATCACGATGTGGTGGATCGCAGCAACCTGCAACGGCAGATCATTCACACCGAGGCGCGGGTCGGCACGGCCAAGGTCTCCTCGGCGCGTGAGGCGATCGAGCAGCTCAATCCGACGGTCAAGGTGGTCGGTTACGAGACACGTCTTGATGCCAGCAATGTGGATGAGATCTTCGCCGCCTATGATGTGATTGTCGATGGCACCGACAACCTGCCAACCCGCTATCTGGTCAACGACGCCTGCGTCAAACTCGGCAAGCCCAATGTGCATGCCGCAGTCTACCGTTTTGAAGGACAGCTCACGGTCTTCTGGCCCGATCATCCCGAAAACCCCAGCGGTTGCTACCGCTGCATGTTCCCCACCATGCCCGCGCCGGGCTCCGCCCCCTCCTGTTCCGAGATCGGCGTGCTGGGCGTTCTGCCCGGGGTGATGGGGTTGTTGCAGGCGGTCGAGGTGTTGAAGCTGCTGCTCAATATCGGCTCGCCACTGCTGGGCAAAATGCTCTACTACGATGCGTTGCGTTCCAGCTTCGATCAGTTCAAATTGAACAAAAATCCCTCCTGCGCCTATTGTGGCGGCCATGGCGATGCGCCTGGTTATAATGAATATGCCGCCGTCTGCGCGGCCCCCAACAGCGTTGGCTGACCGGTAGCGGCCATGATTTTATTCATGGCCGCGCACCCCATTGTCAATAACTGATGTTACGCACATGCATTATTGAACGGAGCGTTCCAGAAAGTTTTCCGGGTCAAGGTGGGCAGACTAGTTGATTTCAACACCCAACACCCGCCCACTTAATCACGCCGATATACCTCAGATTTCCGATCACCACCATGCCCACTGAATCAACGAGTCTGTGAGCTTCCCCCAATAAAACGGACGAATTAATTACACGCGTTTCTCGCTTCGTATTCTACAGGCGTCATGTAATCTAAAGAAGCATGGCGCCGCTGTCGATTATAAAATATCTCGATATATTCAAAAATGCTTTGTCGGGCTTGTGCTCGAGTTTTGTAATCTTCGAACGTCACCCATTCGTTTTTCAATGAACCA
>JAYUTP010000246.1:0-2965 GCA_043755075.1 Tenderia sp. (SeqCode) | reverse complement strand
GGTGGGGGAGGCTCAGTCTTGAATCCGATACCCAGAGGGTAGCGGCTCATGGCCTCCGGGAAGTGCCGATATTCATCCATGCGGATTTCTGTACTGGCGTTGGTGGATGAGAAGGTGGTGATCAGACGCTCCTGCAGAGGCGGATAGAACAGTACCAGTGCAACTCCCAACACCATGGCTGTGCCAATGATTCTGCCTGCAAACGGTGCGCGTCTCCATGAAAGCCATAACAGTACCAAGGCCAGGCTTACGATCGCACCGCGAGAACCGCTGAGCAGCAAGCCTGCGGCCCCCAGCAGCGCCACACTGCCACCCAGCAGGCGACGCCACCCATGCCTGACCAGTGCATAAAAAAAGGCGAGCGGTAAAAATAATACCAACACACCACCGGTCAGATTCGGATGTACCCAGGGAGATGCCATGCGTGTGTAATTGGCCGAGAAGATATCCTTGACCGCCTCCGGATGTGCATATTTCAGTGTTTCCAATAGAGGGATAAAGCTGTTGGCATCGCGGTATCTCACAAAATAGCCTATGGAGAGCAACAGCATGGCCAGTGTCCCCAACAACAGGGCCACAATCAGTCGCTCGCGAGTTCTGTCGTCATCCACCACAATAGGCACCAGCAACAAGGGGGAGAGATTAAGCAACCAACGCACCCAGTTGACGGGGCCGTTGCCTTCGGCCTGGACGGTAAGCTGGCCAACGATGAAGGGTATCAGGCTAAACGCCATCAACCATAACAGGCGACGCTCGGTCAGGCCGATATGCCATTGCCTCTGGCCAGTCAGCAACTGGAAACCCACACCTATCCAGGTCAGCCCTAGCATGGCCTCTGACAATGTGATGCGGATACCTAGCTGCACCGTGGTATATGGAATCAGGGTGGCGATAACGGCAAACAGCAACAGCCCAATCATTGGTGTGCGAATAATAGTGATGGCCCCGCCAGCAGCCACCAGCGCCAACAGCATCTTGGCTGGTGACAGGAAAATCAGTAGCCCACCAAAGAGTAGCCCAAACAGCACTGCCAGCAGCTTACCCAGAAGGCTCATCGCGAGGCTCCATCGGACCCAAGAGTATCCAGCAACGCCCACAGACGTTTGCTGTAGGCGACCATTCCATAGCGTTGCGCCCAATCACGCAGCATCCCCGAATCAAACGCATGCGGGGCAGTAGTCCGAGATAAACTTAACATCAACACTTGCATTGCAGGACCATCGTCTGGATCAAATCGCACAGTGCTTGGGGGAACCACTTCATCCAGTGCCGAGCCACTGGCTACGGCCACTGGCGTGCCCTGAGCCATGGCCTCCACCACCGGTAGTCCGAACCCTTCCGCTTTCGAGGGGTGCCACAATCGCGAAGCCCTTGCGTAAATAATTCGTAACTGTTCATCGCTGATGTCGCTGAGGAAATGCAATCCGGGTAAATCTCGTAAATTTTCTGGTAAGTCACCAGAGTGTCCGACTACCACCAACTCTGGGATATCACCAAGCTGTTGTATTCGTACCTGTCTCCACTGTTCAACGAGCCATGGAACATTCTTGCGTGGCTCACGCGTTCCAACCACCAGCCAATAAGAGAAAGGAATATCTGCCGGCATATCTATGGTGATATCAGCAGCCGTAGTAACAACCGCGTTGGGAAGCAGCGCAAGGCGTGCTGCCTGTGCCGGATAGAGCTGAGCTACCTGGGAAGCGGTGAATCGTGATGGGGTCCAGATACTATCCGCCATGGTAATGGAGTGGCTCATTGAAAAACGGTCTATCTGTCGATAAACCAGGGTCTTTAGCCAGTGGCTGTGGTAGTTGCTCATGGTCAGTTGAAATAGATCATGCAACAGCAGCACATAGCGGGTCTGGGGCGCGCCACGCCACACCGGCAGTCCGCTATTCGCAGTGGCGACATACCAATCTGGCCTGGTTCTGCGCAATACTTTCGGAAGGAAATACATCTCAAACTTGAGGCGTTCTTGCGGACGATGCAAACCATTGACAGGACTCCCCCACGGCGGGCAGTAAGCCAGGCTGCGATGCACATGATCCAGTGGCGCGGCGGTAAAACGCAGCACCTCCACCCCTGGGCGACTTTGCAACGCCTGATCCATTGCCAACACCTGCCGGGCGATCCCCGAATGAGGGGCTGCTGTCACCGGACGATAATCAATTCCGATGCGCATCGACCATCTTCCTGTAAACATCTTCCAATTGCTGGGCAACCGCCGACCTGTCGTGGTGACGGACTGCATAATTGCGCCTCGCCTCGCCCATGCGTCGCGAAGCTTTGGGCTGATTCAAGACCTGTATCAGGGCCTCGGCCAGGCCGTCGGTGGTATCTGCGCACGCATATTCCACTTCTTTAGTCAAAGCAAGGCCCGAGACCCCTTGAGATGTACTGACCAGCGGCCAGAGCCTCTAACACCTTCGGTTGGAGTCCCCCCTCACGCAAGGCGGCCAAAAATACCGCCGAGGCTTGCTGCTCTACTGTCAGATCAGGCACAAAGTCCAGCCACTTGATCCGGGGATCGCTCCAACGTTGCCGCCACTGCTCAGGCAAGGCGTAACCACACACGGCAAAATACACATCGGACACTGTTCAACCAGTGTGTGAGAGATGTGCCGGAGCATGTCATTTAGCGCCACTCCAGTATCTGCAATTGATTTGTGACCTGAAGGCGAACACTGGCCTTATCCCCCTTAACAGGGATTTTATTGCCCGTTAACGGCTGGTAGAGAGTTGCCAAATTAATCCCGGACAACCCAATGCTCCCTGGTTTATCCGCCCAGAACATCCACAGCCGTGTGCCATCCGGTTTTTCCCAGGAAATGCTATACAAGCCATCGGCTGATTGACTGATAGTGGGCGGTTCTCCCGGATTCAGCCGGGGGCCGGTGATCGACAGGAAGTTGGCCAGCGCGTTATAAGCAGGTTTTGGCTTACCTTGGAGATCTAACAGACCATA
>JAYUTP010000245.1:0-3023 GCA_043755075.1 Tenderia sp. (SeqCode) | reverse complement strand
ACACAGGTAGCGTTCTCACAGAACCGTCGTTACCCTGAGCTCGACTTGGACCGCGCCCAGGGCTGCATCCGCGATGCGGCTCATGCCTACTCGCAAGACGGCGGACTGGCCGTGCTCTATGGCAATCTGGCCGAAGACGGCTGCATCGTTAAGACGGCGGGCATCGATGAAAGCATGTTCGAAGTGGAACAACTGCGCTACACCACCAGCGTGCCCACCTCTACGATCCGGGTGTTCACCGGCCCGGCGCGCATTTATGAAAGCCAAGAGGCCGCAGTAGCCGCCATCTTGGCAGATGAAATCCGTGTCGGCGATGTGCTGGTCATTCGTTACGAAGGCCCGCGCGGCGGCCCCGGTATGCAAGAGATGCTGTATCCCACCAGTTACCTGAAGTCGAAGGGCTTAGGCAAAGCATGTGCGTTGCTGACGGATGGTCGTTTCTCGGGCGGTACTTCTGGCTTGTCTATCGGTCACGCTTCGCCTGAAGCAGCGGAGGGAGGCGCGATTGGGTTGATCGAAGAAGGTGATTTGATAGAGATCGACATTCCTAATCGCACCATCAACGTAGCGCTCACGGCTGAAGTATTAGCGGCGCGGCGTAAGGTGATGGAGGCTAAGGGCGATGCTGCGTGGCAACCCGTCAATCGCCAGCGCCAGGTGAGTCCGGCGTTGCAGGCATATGCGGCAATGACCACCAGTGCTTCACGTGGCGCGGTGCGTGATGTGAGCCAGTTAAAGCGCTAGTGCAACTTTAAGAGAGGCGGCAGGCGCAATGCCTGCCGCCTTGCCTGTTATGTTTAGAGTTCGTTCCAGCTTGATTTTTTGCGCCAGCGCAATCCGGGAATTACCAACCCTATTAATAGCCCCAATAGCATGACGCCAGTGCCGGTGATAAACCAGTTGCGGTTGCTGCTATCTTCGAGAGTGGTGTTCTGTTGTTTTAGAGCATCAACCTCAGTCTCCAGCTGCATTTTGTTGGTTTTGAGTGTTTTGTTCTCTTCATCCAGTGTCAGGGCCCCGCCGGAAATGGCGCGCAGCTCTTTGAGCGCATTGGTGAGTTTTTCATTGTCCTGTTGCAGCTGCTGCAAGGTCTGATCGGCGGAGCGGTGCGCACCACTAGTGGTGGTGAGTTTTTCTTGCGCATCTTTTAACTCTTCACGAGCTTTTTTGAGGCTGTTTTGGGCCTCTCGTAATTGCTGTTGGGCGCCGGGCGTGCTGGAGAGTAGGCGAGTCAATACCCATCCTTGAGTGCCATCCTCAAGCGTGACGTGAGCGTAGCCGGTCTCCTCATGGCGCTCGGTGATGGTGAGTCGGACGCCACTCTTAAGGCTACGTATCACTTGGTGGCTGGTGCTTTCGCCCGCACGCAGGGTGATACTGAGATTATCGGTAACATAAGCAGTTTCGGCCGCCAGTGTGTTGGCGCTGGCGGTTAACGCCAGTGCCAGGATGAGTATTGTGCCGGTTCTCTTCACGGTTATCCCTTTGCTGCTGAATCGTTTAGTGAATCACTTTAGTCGCGGAAATCATGCTCCAGCAGTTTACGTTCCCAGTTCAATGCGGTGGTGACGATGGTCTCGAGGTTGTCATGTTTCGGTATCCAGCCCAAAGTGGTGCGGATGCGACTGGCATCAGCGATCAATGATGGCGGGTCACCGGCACGGCGTGGCATCTCTTCAATCTTGAGTGGCGCACCATTGACCTTTTCCACCATCTTTAATACTTCACAAACGCTATAACCGTGGCCGTAACCGCAATTGAAGATGCTGGAGCTGCCACCTTGCTCCAGATAATCCAGCGCCCTTAGGTGGGCATCGGCCAAGTCCTCAACATGGATGTAGTCGCGTACGCCAGTGCCGTCGGGGGTGGGGTAGTCGGTGCCAAAGATAAGCACCTTCTCGCGTTTGCCCACGGCGGCCTCGCAGGCAACCTTGGTTAGCAGGGTGGCGTTGCGAGTCGATTGGCCGATCTGCCCTTCAATATCACAACCTGCAACATTGAAGTAACGCAATACTACATGGCGCAGCGGGCTGACTGCCGACAGATCACGCAACATCCATTCAGTCATCAACTTTGAGGTGCCATAGGGATTGATCGGATTCAGCGGCGTATCTTCGCGTGCCAAGCCGCCCACGGGAAGGCCATAGACGGCCGCCGTGGATGAAAAGATAAAGTGTTCGATCCCTTGGTCAGCGCAGCAGTTGAGCAGGTTGCGGCTGCTGCAAGTGTTGTTTTTATAGTATTTAAGTGGGTCGCTGACAGATTCAGGAACAATGGTATGGGCAGCAAAGTGCATGACGGCGCCAATGTTGTGATCTTGCAGTAGCTTGCGGACTAGCGTCGTATCCCCCGTGTCGCCAACAACCAACTCAACCCCTTGTACGCTTTGGGCGAAGCCGGTCGAGAGATTATCTAGGATAACTACCTTGCGCCCCTCTCTGATTAACTGCTTTACAACATGGCTACCGATGTAACCAGCGCCACCGCTGACCAGGATGGTTTTGTTGCTCATTGTTTTTAATCCCTTAAATAATTGTCTCGGCATGATAACAGCTTGATCTTGAGCGTTTAAAGTCTGTAAATCCTGTTTTTGATGCGAGATGGAGGTAAAGCTAGAAGTTTGTCGGTATTTGGTGTTGACAGGATGAGGGCTCTAATCCAAAATAGCCGCCTTCTTAAGGAGGGGTTCCCGAGCGGCCAAAGGGGACAGACTGTAAATCTGTTGGCTCTGCCTTCGAAGGTTCGAATCCTTCCCCCACCACCATATTTAAGTCCGGATGGGTATGTAGCTGTCTGGAGTGGCTGACCTGGAGTGGGTATGACGAAGCGGGTGTAGCTCAATGGTAGAGCAGAAGTTTTCCAAACTTATGACGAGGGTTCGATTCCCTTCTCCCGCTCCAGTTGTACTGTTTTTTGTTTTGATGTGTGAATTGTCAAAACCTTGCGCCCGCGTAGCTCAGAGGTAGAGCACTCCCTTGGTAAGGGAGAGGTCGACAGTTCGATTCTGTCCGCGGGCACCAGAT
>JAYUTP010000244.1:0-2229 GCA_043755075.1 Tenderia sp. (SeqCode) | reverse complement strand
GCGCGGCCAAAATTTGGTCTGCACCCTGGGCTAACAGGGATTCCGCCACTTCAATGCCCAACTGCCGCGCCTGATGACGTGGGCCGGTAGCTTGTGCCTTTAATAGCAGCTTGCCGTCGGGTTGGCCAACAATGCCACGCACATACATCTGCTCCTGCTGCAGTAGGGCAAAGCCTGCAATCGGCACCTGGCAACCGCCGTGCAGCCGTTCATTCATCGCACGTTCCGCCATCACGCAATCCTGGGTGTCGCGATGATTTAACGTCGCTAATAACGTCACCATTTCTGCATCATCCACGCGGCATTCAATGCCAATGGCGCCTTGCCCGATGGCAGGCAGCGATTGTTCCGGCGTTAACAACGCGCGAATGCGGGTATCCAATCGCAAGCGTTTCAACCCTGCGGCCGCAAGAATGATGGCATCGTATTGGCCGGCATCCAACTTCGACAAACGCGTCTGCACATTGCCACGCAAATCCAAAATAACGAGATCGGGGCGCATCGCTCGAATCTGGCATTGCCGACGCAAACTGGATGTACCTACCTTCGCGCCCAGGGGCAACGCCGTAAGGTCATCAAAATGATTTGAGACAAAGGCATCCCGGGGATCTTCGCGCTCTAGAATCACCGCGAGACCCAAGCCGTCGGGAAATTCCACCGGCACGTCTTTCATGGAATGCACAGCGATATCCGTTTCACGAAGCAATAGACTTTTTTCAAGCTCTTTAACAAATAGCCCTTTGCCACCAATTTTTGCCAAAGGGCTATCAAGAATCTGATCGCCTTGGGTAGTCATGCCTACCAACTGCACATCGACTCCCTGCTGTTGACGAAGTAAACCTGCCACATGTTCTGCTTGCCAAAGCGCCAAGGGACTTTCACGAGTTGCGATACGGATGGTTTTCATGGGCGTTTTTTGCGAACCTATTTTAAGCATACGGAGGGGCGATTATAACGGATGTGCGGTGAGCCTTCATCCGTTCATGATGAGCCCTTCGACAGGCCCAGGGCGAACGGGTTAATTCTCCTCCGGCTATAGATCACCGCCAGACTTCAACCATTTTCGAATCTCGGCAAGGTGCCGACGACTCACGGCAATCTTATCCTCAATGCCGGTAAAGGTTGCCAGAGCCTGATCCTCCTGCGCTTTTTCAAGGCCGGAAAAATATTGGCGCGCGACTAACGCATTGCGATGCACCCGCAAAAAGACCTCGCCAAATTCCACCTCCAGACCAACTAGACTTTCTTCGATCAACACCTGGCCAAGGGTGTGGCGCACCAAGACATATTTCTGATCCGCCGCAAAGTAGTAGATGTTCGCAACGGCTATTAGTTGCAGCTTGCCCTTCACATACGCACAAATCTGCGTGCGCTTGGGCTCATCGTCACGCGGCTTTTTTTCTAAAGGGTTGGTAGTGCGCTTCTCTGCCCTCGCGAAAGCCTCCTGCAAGCGCGCCCGTTGCACGGGTTTCAACAAATAATCTAGCGCATTCGTTTCAAACGCCGACAGCGCATGTTGGTCATAGGCAGTAGTAAACACCACCAAAGGGGAAAAGGGCAATCCTTTGAGATGCCGCGCCACCTCCAAGCCATCCATCAGCGGCATACGGATATCGAGAAAAACAAGATCGGGATCGGTGCGACTAATCTCCTGCAAAGCTTGGGCACCGTTGGCCGCTTCACCCACCAGGTGATGGCCACCGATCTCTTGGATTAAAGAGGCTAAGCGTTTTCTTGCCAGCGGCTCATCATCGACGATCAACACCCGCACCGCTACTGCCTCACCAACGGAAACCAAATCGTTACTGTAAACAGCGACGTCCCTTGCGCTACCTCCAGTCCGGATTCTCCGGGAAACAGCATCTGCAAGCGTTGCTGAATATTGTCTAGTGCGATTCGATTGGACGAACTTTTTTTCAACTGCGCATTGGCGTCCCAATCATTTTGAATACAAATACGAATCTCGTTGTTACGCACTTCACCGACAATGCGCACTAACCCACCGTACTCCAAAGATTCAATCCCGTGATAAACCGCATTTTCCACCAGGGGCTGAATCAATAGTTGCGGAACCCTGGCCTCAAGAGGAAGCGTGGCTGTGTCCCACTCCAGTCGCAAGCGGTCCCCCAAGCGCAGGGACTCGACATCCAAATAGCGCCGAATCAAATCCAGCTCTTGCTGTAGCGTCACGCTTTCATCTGCCGATTGCAAGCTGGCGCGAAACAATGC
>JAYUTP010000243.1:0-2710 GCA_043755075.1 Tenderia sp. (SeqCode) | reverse complement strand
GCATCAACTCACCCTCTTCACCAAGACGTTCGCCATAGGGTGGATTCACCACCACTAGGCCCGGCGTCACCCCAGCGGGGGCCACGAGCTGATCCACGCCGCGACAACTGATACGGATGTAATCCTCCAGCCCCGCCGCCGTGACATTGGCCTGGGCGGCAGTCACAGCGCGGTGATCGATGTCGTAGCCATAGATCGGCGGCAGCTTTTCGATGCCCTGAATGCGGCGCGCCTCGGCCTCATCCACCAGTCGCTGCCACAGCGCTGCATCGTGCTGATGCCAGGCGAGGAAACCGTAGTGGCTATGCAGCAGACCGGGGGCGATATCCGCCGCGATCAGTGCCGCCTCAACTAAAAATGTGCCGGAACCGCACATCGGATCGACAAAGGCGCCACCCTGCGCTGCCACTTCTGTCCAACCGGTACGCAGCAGAATGGCCGCGGCAAGATTCTCCTTCAACGGCGCAGTAACATTCTCTACGCGATAACCACGCCGGTGCAAGCTCTCGCCCGAGAGGTCGAGGCTGATGGTCAGTTCGTCACGGTGGAGATGGGCGTTGATGCGGATATCGGGCCGATCCAGCGTCACCGATGGGCGCTCGCCCACAGCCGAACGGAACTGATCGACAATCGCATCCTTAACCTTAAGAGCGCCGAACTGGGTGTGGCGAATGGCGTCGGAACGACCGGTGAAATCAACCATAAAGGTGCTTTCGATAGCGAAGTGGCTCTGCCAGTCGATGGTCTGCACGCCGTCATAGAGACTCTCTTCAGAGTCAACCGGAAAGCTCGCCAGCGGCAACAAAACCCGCCCAGCAGTGCGCGACCAGAGGCAGACGCGATAAGCGGTCTCCAGCGAACCTTTGAACTCGGCGCCAGCAGGCTGCTCGCGCACAGCCTCCGCGCCAAACGCAGTCAATTCGGCCAATAGAGAAGCCACCATGCCCTTGGGCACGGTGGCAAAGAACTGAAGTTGGGTACTCATGAGATTTGCCTTCGTCAGGCAACGCTGACGTAGTAGTGGAACGGACAACTAGCCGTTATAACGCTGGAAGACGAGGCAAGCGTTGGTCCCGCCAAAGCCAAAGCTGTTGGAGAGCACGGTATTGATCTCGACGTTAGTCTTGGTCTCACGCAGAATCGGCATGCCTTCAGCGGCGGCATCAAGCGTCTCGATGTTAGCTGAAGCGGCGAGGAAGTTGTGCTGCATCATCAACAATGAATAGATCGCCTCGTTGACGCCCGCCGCCCCCAAGGCGTGACCAGTGAGTGACTTAGTGGAACTGACATAAGGTATCCCGCCATCACTAAAAGCGGCGCGAATCGCCTCCAGCTCTTTCATGTCGCCAGCGGGAGTGCTGGTGCCGTGGGCATTGATGTAATCAACCTTACCCTTCACCCCTTCCAGCGCCAAGCGCATACAGCGTGCAGCGCCTTCTCCTGATGGCTGCACCATGTCAAAACCGTCAGAGGTAGCACCGTAACCGACCAATTCAGCGTAGATCTTGGCGCCGCGTGCCTTGGCATGCTCCAGTTCTTCAAGCACCAGTAGGCCGCCACCGCCGGAGATGACAAAACCGTCACGCTCAGCATCATAAGCACGCGAGGCCTTTTCCGGTGTTTCGTTATATTTGGAGGAGAGCGCGCCCATGGCATCAAACATCATCGAACCTTCCCAGCCCAACTCTTCACCACCCCCCGCAAAAACAATATCCTGTTTGCCGAACTGAATCTGCTCCATGCCATTACCGATGCAGTGGGCGCTGGTAGAGCAGGCGGAGCTGATGGAGTAGTTCACACCCTTAATCTTAAAGGCAGTGGCCAGATTGGCCGAGGTGGTGCTACCCATGGTTTTGGGAACCATATACGGACCGACACGGCGAATGCCCTTCTCGCGCAAAATGTCCGCACCCGCAACGGTATTGGCATGCGAGGCACCACCGGAACCAACCACCAGCCCGGCACGCGGGTTAGAGATCTGCTGCTCACTCAAACCGGCATCTTCGATGGCCTGTTGCATGGCAATGTAATTAAAGGCCGCAGCGTCACCCATAAAGCGGCGCTGCTTACGATCGATAAGGGCTTCTGTATCTATATTGATAGCACCATGAACATGGGAGCGAAACCCCAGCTCGGCGTATTCAGGGCAAAATTCAATACCGGAACGCCCGGCCCTAAGCGATTCGACAACCTCTTGCTGGTTATTGCCGATGCTGGAAACAATCCCAATTCCTGTGACAACTACGCGTCTCACCGATCACACCCTCACATATTCTCAGTGGAAGTAAACAACCCTACTCGCAAGTCTTTGGCTATGTAAATTACCTTGCCATCAACTTCCATTTCCGCGTCACCCACCCCCATAAACAGCTTACGCATGATCACCCTGTTCATGTCGATGCGATAGGTCACCAATTTCTTTTCTGGGGTCACCTGACCACGGAAACCAACTTCACCCACACCCAGTGCTCGACCACGCCCAGGCCCGCCGCACCAACCGAGAAAAAAGCCGATTAGCTGCCACATCGCATCCAGCCCCAGACAGCCAGGCATCACTGGATCACCTTGGAAATGGCAACCGAAGAACCAAAGGTCAGGGGTAATGTCGAGCTCAGCGATGATCTGGCCCTTACCATGGGTGCCGCCATCCCTATTGATGGTGGTGATACGATCGAACATCAGCATGGGCGGCAATGGCAACTGCGCGTTA
>JAYUTP010000242.1:0-5535 GCA_043755075.1 Tenderia sp. (SeqCode) | reverse complement strand
GCCTTCAGGCATGCCAGGGATCCGGCCACCATGAGGCATGCCATTGCCTTTGCTGCTGGGTTTGACTTTTTGCGTGGTGCTGATGTTAACGACAGCAGGGCTGGCCGATTCAACCACTTGGGTAAAATCGGGCAATTGCGTTAATAGCGCAGCATTTATGGGCAGTGAAACCGTGAATAGCGTCACCGACAAAACCAATGCGGCGACGATTGAATTAGATCTTAAATTCAACACGTGATCTCCTTGAAGCGGTTACCAACAACTAACAATTATTGACCCTGGATGCGGATCAAGGTTTCATGCACCACGTCACCCTGACGGAGACGCAATATAACCGGCTGATAACGAATATCATCGGCGATACGACGAGAAAAATTCCTTACCCAGAGAAAACCAACCCCCAAACCGGCCAAACCAAAGATAATCGTCAAACCTTCGCCGGAATTGAGCTGTAACTCCTGCCCAACCAGATCACCGAGCAGAGCAGCGAATAACATCGCGATAAGCGGCGCTGCGTAGATCGCAAGAGAGCCGCGCACCAAAGCCTGATCGTTCAGACCAATGACAATTTCATCACCTACTTTGGCGTTGATTCTATTGAGCGCCCGCACTTGTGTAGCGCGCTGCCCCACCACCTTGGAGATCACCCCGGTACCGCATCCTTTATTGACAGAGCATGAACCACAAGCGCTTTTACGCTGAGTTTCGACCCAAGCAAATCCGACGTCTACTGCCACCACCTTACCCTGTTCTTCAAGCATCGCTATGGCCCCTGATAACTGATCGACTGACCAATGGTCTTGACGGTAATTTCCGGCACCTCACCCACCACTGTCACCTGATGACCGGCAATAACACTGCCATAGGCGTTAACCGCCCCCATGTTAGAAAGTCCTTTAAACACCTTGTCATTAGGCGTCAAACCTAATTCGATAAAAACTGACACTGAGGCCAATCCATCACTATATATCATATGGGCCACGCCGCTCTGCGGAGTCGTTGGGCGGGTGGTTATTAGCTGAAAGCCTACAGGAATAGCGGCAACCTTCCATTGTGCGTAAGCGGTTGAGGCTGGCACAAGTGCCTCTGTTGCTTCTGTCTGCCCGGCAGTTTCAGCCAACAGCCTCTGACGCTCTTTCTCTGACATCAACTCGATCGAGGTGAACATCACCTGTTCCAATACCCGCCCTTCATCGCCAAGCAGATCGGATTTGAGCAGCAGACTAGTCTTCTCATCAATCCAGAGACGGTAGCCATAACGAAACTGGTCACGTGGCGCCACGGCAATCAACCTGGCATCCCGCCCCGCCACTCGCTCACGACTCACTGGTGCCAGCTGGTAGTAGCTTTCCACACCGGCGAGACGCCTGGCCACCTGCTTTCCTGTCGCGTCAAAACGGCGACTGTCACGCACTGTCTCACGCGCCTCACCCGTCAGGGTTAACAATAGCTCACGCTCACCTTCCTTGTGGGCCAGATGAATCACCTTCATCGCCGTCAGCTCTTCATCGCGCCGGTAGACAAAAATCCCCTGATAACTCAATTCCTGCAATGCTGCTGACATGCGCTCAAGCAACTGCTTGGCCTCATTACTGGCCGATCCCGCAGCAAAGCCCAAACCACTCCACGTCAACAGCAGGCAAAGGAGCAGTAAAGCAGAGTGGGGTGGCGTTTGCCGTAACCGCAGCATTCTATTCAAAACCGCCCCTCAACAGCCTTATGGAAAAATAGTGACAACAAATCATTCACCCTCCGCCGGTCTACTCTCCACCATTCGGACATTGGGCGACATACGATTATTCATCGCCGCCATGCTCGACATCGTATGGTGATCGTAAAGATAGGTGTTCAATTTAGACTCCACTGCAGGCGTAGCCACATTCCAGCGCTGTCCCTGCACCGTTTGAACACCATCAATTGGCACTGTCTGCATGGCTGGCAAGACTAGATGCGGCGTATTGCTGGCCAAACGCGGCGCAGTGGCCGGCTCATCCACGGCAATCATAACCACCCCAAGATAAGCCACTGCCGTCACCGACGCGGCTAGGGCAAAACCGGCCAACGGCCTAGAGATGACAGCACGGGAAACAGCGGTTCTCTTGGGTTTTGGTTTGAACACAATGACAGGAGAAGCCGGAGCAACCTCGTCAGCAATGGCTTGACTCACTCGGCTAGCAAAAGAGTTATCGAGGTGAGGCGGCAGGTTTTTACGCAAGGCGTCACCAATCAGATGATATTGCTGCCACGCCTGGCGCTGTTCAGGGGCGTTTTGCAACTCACGGATGGATCGGTCCATCTCATGCTCATCCATCTCACCGTCCATCAGTGCCGAGATAGTCTCATTCATCTTATCGTCTGCCATATGCTTGCCTTTTGGGTTTAATTCTACAGTAATGGTTCCAACCGCTTCTGTATTGCCTCACGTGCTCGAAAAATTCTGGAGCGAACCGTACCCACGGGACACCCCATGGCCTCGGCAATCTCTTCGTAACTCAAGCCTTCCAGCTCACGCAAGGTGATGGCTGTGCGCAAATCTTCAGGCAACTGCTCAATCGCCTCCGCCACCGCCTGCTCAACCTCATGCTTAATCAAAAGCCCTTCTGGAGTGTCGTTCTCTCTTAGATCACCAGCCGACTCGAATTGTTCCGCATCCTCCACATCAATATCGGACTGGGGTGGACGACGCCCGAGGGCTACCAAGTGATTTTTCGCCGTATTGATGGCGATGCGATAGAGCCAAGTATAGAACGCACTGTCACCCCGAAAATTAGGTAACGCCCGATAGGCCTTGATAAAGGCCTCCTGAGCCACATCGTAAACCTCGGCATTGTCACGAACGTAGCGCGAAATCAGATTAATAATCTTGTGCTGATACTTGAGCACCAACAGATCAAAGGCCGCTTTTTCGCCCTTCTGAACTCGTTCAACAAGGGCTTGATCCGCCCGGTTATCGCCCATGCGGACCATCCATATTATTTTTATGTATATTCATTGTAGGTTGATACATTGACCCCAAAATAGTACACGGGTTCAGTTAGCTTCCAAAAAAAGTTCATTATATGCTAATAATGGGCCGGACATTTAGCCTACCATTCTCGGCTCCTTAATTTTATTTTCCCAGAATTTTCCCAGAGTAACCATGAACCAACTCCACTATGATGCCATCGTTATCGGCGGCGGCGCAGCCGGCCTCAGCTTGGCCCTGCATCTGGCCGAGAACGCAAAAATTGCCGTCATCACCAAAGGACCTTTGCATGAAGGTGCCACCCTCTATGCCCAGGGTGGGATCTCGGTGGTCTTTGACGCCCAAGACTCCATCGAATCCCACATTGATGACACCCAGCGTGCTGGCGCCGATCTCTGCAACCCTGAGGTGGTTCGTTATACCGTAGAGCATGGCCGCGAAGCCATTGATTGGTTGATCGAGTGCGGCGTCGGATTTACCCGCGAAACCCGTCCCGACGGTAGCAGCGATTTTCACTTGACCAGAGAAGGCGGCCACAGTCACCGCCGCGTTCTGCATGCCGCCGATGCCACCGGTCGCGAAATTGAGAATACCCTGGTCGGCCAGCTCAAACGTCATGCCAATATCGATGTATTGGAAAATCACTTAGTCATTGACCTGATTACTGCCGACAAACTCAGCCTAGGAGACAACCGCTGCCTAGGCTGCTATGTGCTCGACAAGGAGAGCGGCAAGGTCATCACCATTGCCAGCCGTTTTACCGTGCTAGCCACTGGCGGTGCTGGCAAGGTCTACCTTTACACCAGCAACCCCGACGTTTCCACTGGCGATGGCATTGCCATGGCCTGGCGCGCGGGTTGCCGTGTTGGCAACATGGAGTTTATCCAGTTTCACCCTACCTGCCTTTACCACCCCAAGGCTAAATCATTCCTCATCACCGAGGCATTGCGCGGCGAAGGAGCCTTGCTGACGCTGCCGGATGGTAGTCGCTTCATGGATCGTTATCACGAACAGGTAGAGCTGGCACCACGCGACGTCGTTGCCCGCGCCATCGATCACGAGATGAAAAGGCTCGGCATTGACTGCGTCTATCTCGACATCAGCCACAAACCGGCTCCATTTATCAAAGAGCACTTCCCTACTGTTTACAGCACTTGCCTAGAGTTCGGCATCGATATCACCCAGGAACCGATTCCCGTCGTCCCTGCTGCCCACTACACCTGTGGCGGCGTCGTGACCGATCTCAAGGGACGTACTGACATCAGCAATCTCTACGCGATTGGCGAAACCGCCTTCACCGGCCTACACGGCGCCAACCGCATGGCCAGCAACTCGCTGCTGGAGTGCTTGGTATTCGCCAAGGCCGCTAGCGATGACATCCTCCAGCACCTTGACAAAATACCCATGCCGCCCGCCCTGCCACAGTGGGACGAAAGCCGCGTTACGGAATCGGAAGAAGAGGTTATCGTCGCCCACGACTGGGATGAGCTGCGCCGCGTCATGTGGGATTACGTCGGCATCGTCCGCACCGACAGTCGCCTACAGCGCGCCATGAGCCGCATCAAGATACTCTCCCACGAAGTAGACGAATATTACACCCACTTCAAGGTCAGCAATGACCTGATCGAACTGCGCAATCTGGTTCTCATCGCCGAACTGATCGTCCGCTCCGCGCTATCCCGCAAAGAGAGCCGCGGCCTGCACTACACGTTGGACTATCCAGCCCAGACAAGCGGTGTACCACACAATACGATACTGACACCTTAGCGCCTGCTCATAGTTTTCTGAACAACAAGACGATGTGCGGACTCTTAGACGAAGGGATAGTGCCTAAGTCAGTCGCAATATTTCTTGATCAACGCCTGCATCTCGGCAATCTTCGCCTGCCGCTCCTCTTCCGTCAGCCGTTGCACGATACCATCCGGACTTGTAATGCGGATACGCCCGGCCGACTCATAACCCTCCAGGTTTTTCTGCACAGTTAGGCAGTTCTGAAAACGTACGTTGGTAATTTCAGCTTGCTGTTGTTTGTCTTGATCTGACACTTTTGTATCATTAGGCTGATCTTTCTTTGGCGCGGCAGTCGGTGGGATTAGCGGGGCAGAATAACGGGGCGAGACAATCTCATATTTACTATTGGCGGGGGGAGTTTCGGAGTAGTGCAGCCCGCCGTCCTTATCTGTCCATTTGTAGACTTCGGCATGGGCGGGGTAACAAATAAAAATGCTAAAGAGCAGCGTTATCGCCTGAATTTGTGGCCGCGTTAAGTAACTGCGACTGGAAGTAGGTTTGTTTTCACGGGCCATGGTCATGTTTCTCTCTGTCTAAATCTTCCTTGATTTGAGTGCACGCTAGTTGATGTATCTATCGGCCTGCATCGCCAACCACCCTAACGGGTATCGGCGCAACGGGCATACGATAACGTGGCCGACTACTTTGTGGAAGCGCACTTGAACAAGCGGAAAAAATTATCCGTGGTTGCCTGCGCCACCTTTTCCAGTGACTCACCACGCAGTTCAGCAATATGCTCGGCAACATAGCGGGTGTAACCGGGCTGATTGGTCTTGCCG
>JAYUTP010000241.1:0-3844 GCA_043755075.1 Tenderia sp. (SeqCode) | reverse complement strand
TAATCTTGGTAACCGCTGCACCACCAACATCCACCGAGGTTACCAGCGTTCCGCCATTCGCCGTTGTGATCTGCCACAGATTCTCCTCGTTCGCGCCATATACGGTATCCGTATCTGCGCCACCATTAATAGAAATATTAGTTAAGTCGAATGCGTTGATGTTGAACCTATCCGCCCCAGTCCCCCCATTCATCGTCCCCTTGATAGAGGCTGAAATATTGAATATGTCATCCCCACCCATGCCGTTAAAGCTAATGCCTTTGTCTATCTCTACCGCGCCATTGACGGTCGATATACGCTCCGCATTGTTGATATTAAAAGTATCAGCCCCACTGCCACCCGCAACCACAATGGCCACGCGGTCATCGCCAATAGTGGCACTGCTACCTTCCGCAATCACCCCGGTCCCAGTATAGGAAAACGTTCCCCCCGCCCCATTTGGGACGCCATTCTGGCCAAAGTTCAAGGTCAGTGTCGTCAACACACTATTCCCAGCGATGCCATTGGTACCCTTGCCCGTCACATTCCCTGTCACGGTTAAATGCCTGGCCGCGTTTACCGTCAGGTTTCCCGCGACGCTGGCGTTATTCAATGTGGTTGTTACCGTGGCATTGGTCAGCACGGCATCGGCCTGATCGCCTCCTGTGGTGGCAAGATTAATAGCGCTCTGTAGAAGGTTGTTATTAACAAGGTTGATCTTCCCGCCAACCGCGTTTGATGCAAATGTCGCCGCTCCCGTTACCACCAGCAGGTCACTCGTACTATTGGCCGCCCCCTGACCAATACTGATACCGCTGCCATTTGCCGCCCCGGCAGACACGCTCAAATCGCCACCAATCTCCATCCGCCCCAGCTGCGCGCTGCCCGTCATGTTCAGCGTTGCCCCACCACTGCCCGTATTAACCGAGACAATCCTGCCCGCCGCAGAGTCAGCCACATAATTAACCCCGGTTACACCAAAACTACCACCGCCGGTAGTTATCGTTGTATTTGCGTTAGTCCATTTTTGAAGCGTGACATTACCAGCGCTGTCGCCATCGGTATTGGCGTTCAGTGCGATATTCAGCCGGTCTGCGGATACCACACTTGAATCAACAATGTTGCCGTAAGCCGTAATATTGTTGCCCGCACTCAGGGTTAACGTACCGCTACCGATCCCGTTGTAATTCACATCTGAGTAAAAATTAACATCCCCACCAACGCCCGCCAACAAGTTCAACCCGCCGCCCAGCGCCAGCGTATTCACTGAATGAGTATTTCCACTCAGGGAGGAGAGCGTGACATTGCCCGTCGAAACCGCATTACCACCTACCGCAGAAATCACCCGATTACCGGAGGTGGTGATTTTTTTAGCATTTAACGCAATGGAGTTGGCGCTCCCCACCACGCCTGTGCCAACCGACGCCCCGCCATTGGCAGAAATATCTCCATTTAGAGCTAGGGTATTGGTTGCATCACTGCCTGATGTCAGCACGATCGCCCCGGCATTGCCGCCACTCGTCCCCACGGCAACACCTAATGCACCGCCACCGCCCCCATTGGACGCGATCGCACCATTCACGTTGATATTGCCTTTATCGGTCGTAATGGTGATATTGCCACCATTGCCACCATTGGCATCAGCACTCCCGACGCCACCCTGGGCAAGGATGGGGCCATTAAGAGTGATATTGCCACTCAGATTAGAGCTGTCATCGTCATAGCCGTTGGTAATGACGACATTACCTGCGCCACCACCAGCAACACCGGAAGCGTCCAGGGATTGCAGCGTAAAATTACCGATTGAGCTCTCTGTGCCAGTGGTAATACTAATCCTGCCACCGTTTGTTTTTATGCTGGATCCGGTGCCCATGGTAAAGGCGGCATTTCCAGGGTCTCTATATTTGTCTGTAGAGTTAGGTAGCGAGTGATTCACAATCGCAACAAAACCAGCGCCATCCAGCTCGATGGAAACACCGTTTGCGATGCTGATTGAACGACCGGCATTCAATTCAAGTTGTTGAGCACCTCCCACTGCACCACCAACCAGCGGGGTGCCGCCTGCCTGAACACGGGTAACATCAGCGTTAACGAAAATATCGGTATTGGCTTGCAGGCGAACAATCGAAGTTCTCAATTGATTGGCGAGCGCCACGTTATTCAGGACCGTAGCGGCGCTACTGATATCGTCGAATTGGTTATACTGGCTAGGGAATGAGTGACTTGTAGGCAGACTGCTAATTGTTATATCTTTCGGGTCCAACAACAGCAGGCCAGCCTTCCCGTGGCGCGCCGTTAAATCCGCCCACCCCTCAAAGATCAATCCCTGCTTGCCCGATACCTCGGCAAAACCGCCATTGCCTGCTTCGCTACCACCTTGGGCAGAAATGTTGCCATAAAATTGGGTGCTCTCATCAGCCCAGACAATCACATCACCGCCATCGCCACGGCTCAGGGCATCCGCGCTGATCCGGGACGCTGGCCCAACAAAGGTACGTTGGGCGTTGCGTATCTGTGAGTTGTTGCCTTGGTAGTCGCCACCGATCAGTACCGTGCCGCCACCCAGATCGCCGGAGGCGTTTATCTGGCTCTGGTCAAACAGCCCGACCCGCTCGCCGAGCACTTTGATCAAACCACCTTGGCCATCGGCCAGTGATTGGGCAGAGGTGTAGCTGTTGCCCGTAAGCAAGCTGGTATCACTGGCATGTAGTTCAATCTCGCCGCCGTTGCCGCCATTACCACTGGCGGCATCGGCTAGAATCTGGCCACGGCTGGTGACGTTTTCGCCGAGCATGACAATCCGCCCGGCGGTGGTGCCTGTGTTGTGGTTGGAGACATCAATCACCCCGCTGTTGACCACGTCGGCCCCGTCGCCCAAGGTGAAGCTACCATCCTCATTCACCACTACGCTGTGGGCTTGCTCCAGCCCGCCGCTGTTGACGGCTTGGCTGAATACAGTTTGGCTGACACTGCCGGTCAGCAATACCTGCCCAGCTTGGGCGGTAATGGTGCCGCTATTGACCACGGCGGGGTCTAGCCCTAACTCATCTTGCAATATCGCTTCGCTGACCCGAACCCCCAGCAGCCCAGCGCCATCAAAACTCAGTACCGCCTGTTTGCCAGCAGCCAACGTCACCGAACCAAGATTGGCGGCAATCAAGCCGTCGTTTTTCACCTGTTTGCCAATCAGCGCCACGTTGCCGCCCAGCGCTGCGTTAATGGTGCCGCTGTTAATTACTTTGCCTTCAGTGCCCGCCACCTGATTAAAGATGTACTGGCCATTCATAAAGTCATCACGGCTAATGGCCAGACCAGAGGCGATAATGCCGCCGACATTAATCACTGAATCAGGGGTAAAAAAGACGCCATTGGGGTTCACCAGAATCACCTGGCCATTGGCATCAATGCGGCCACGGATCTGTGAGGCGCTGTTACTGAGAATGTTGTTCAGGGAGATAGAGGATTGATTCGGTTGCAGATACTGAACCCGTTCATTGGTGCCGAGATTGTAACTCTGCCAGTCGATGGCCATGTTCTGGCTGGTTTGATTGATGGTGGTGGTAGCGTTGGTCTGGCTGATAGCACCGACACCGCCAGTCACAACGCCGCCGTCAGGGCCAGCCAATAGAAGGGCAGGGTAACTGGCCAACGCCAAGCAGGCAGACACCGGCAACAACGCCTGCCGTATCTGCCAGACCACGGGTTTAAGCCTCGGCACGGTTGTCGCTACCATTGCGTTGTGTTTCATTGTCCTGACCCTGTAGTTCATTCTGTTTTTGTTTTTACAGCGTTGAAGTTGCCTTCGCTGCTGTTTCTATCGTCATCGCAATCCCTGTCGGCCCGATTACGCTGCGCTCATCGGACC
>JAYUTP010000240.1:0-2730 GCA_043755075.1 Tenderia sp. (SeqCode) | reverse complement strand
ATCCTCAAATTTGGTGAACGGACCCAGATAGGCGCAATTCTGCTGGCCACCAGTCTGGTGGCCGACCTGCAACTGATCACCGCCGCCATCATCTGGGGCGTCGCTGTTTATGTCACCGAGGTCGGCATGACGCCTTACGTAATGGCTTCTATTGTCTCGCTCTCTGGTGGGGCGCTGCTGGCCAATATCATCTCAGTAGTGCTGCTGATTATCGAAACCGTCACCCTGCGTCGTTGATGATTAACACACATTCACAGAGCAGGGTCTTCGCCCTGATCCTGCGGCGGATGCGGGCGCCGCTGATCGTTCTAATCATCGCGTACGCCGTCTCGGTGCTAGGATTTGTGCTGATACCGGGAATGGATAACCAGGGACAGCGTTGGCAGATGGGGTTTTTCCACGCCTTCTATGTGGTCAGCTACACTGCCACTACCATCGGCTTCGGTGAACTCCCCTATCCATTTACCAATGGTCAGCGCCTCTGGGCGATAGCGACCATCTATCTCACCGTTATTGCCTGGCTTTACGCCATCGGCACCATCCTGACGTTAGCGCAAGACCCGGCCCTGAAGCGAACCATTACCGAAAACCGCTTTGCGCGAAGTGTTCGCCGCCTGCGCCAGCCGTTTTATATTGTCTGCGGTTATGGCGATACTGGCCATCAGGTAATCAACTCACTGGTCCAGCACGGCACTCAAGTGGTGGCTATTGATATCCGCCAGGAACGTGTCGATGAGCTGCTGCTCGATGAACTGCGCATCTACATACCCGGGCTCTGTGCCGACGCCGGCGACCCGCATATTCTCCGCACCGCCGGACTCGACTCCCCTTACTGCGTCGGCATACTGGCCTTGACCAACAGTGACCACAGCAATCTTGAAGTGGCCATTGCCAGCAAACTCCTCAATCCTAAACTGCCGGTGATCTGCCGTGCTTAGACCAAGGATACCCAGGCCAACATGGCCTCTTTTGGTACCGACTACATCATCAACCCCTTTGAGGCGTTTGCCGAACAGTTGGCCATCTCCCTCCACTCGCCCGAGATGCACCTGATCTTCGAATGGCTAACCCAGCCGCCCTATACCCCACTGTTTGACTGCAAAGACCCACCCCATGGTATGTGGATCATCTGTGGTTACGGCCGTTTTGGCAAAGCGGTGGAAAAATTTCTCAAATTTGAAGGGATCTCCACCATTATCATTGAGGCTGATCCGATAAAAACCGGTTGTGAGGGGGCCTGCATCAAAGGGCGTGGCACCGAGGCCGTCACCCTACGTGCTGCCAGCATCGACAAGGCAGTGGGCATCGTCGCCGGTACCGATGATGATGCCAACAATCTTTCGATTTTAATGACGGCCAAGGCGCTTAACCCCGACCTTTACACCGTGGCGCGCCAAAATCGACGCAACAACAGCGTCATCTTCGCTGCCGCCAACATAAACCAAGTCATGCAGCACAGCGCCATCATTTCACTCAAAATTCAGGCGCTCCTAACGGCACCTCTGCTGAGTGATTTTTTGCGCCTAGCACGCCGTCACAATAATGACTGGGCTAAGGAACTGACCGCTCTGTTGCGCAACATCGTCAATAAAAAAGTCCCGGACATCTGGACGATCAACATCGATGCTGAATCTGCCCCCGCCATCGTTGCAGCACTTAATGATGGTGAAGATCTGCGTATCGGCCACATCACCTCCGACCCACGTCAATTTGGCCATCAACTTAGCGCGCTGCCGCTACTGCTCAAACGTAGTGATAAGTTCACCCTTCTCCCACAGGTGGAGGACAAATTCGAGCATGGCGACCAAATACTTTTTTGTGGCCGCCATAGCGCATCAAAACTAATGGAATGGACACTGCAAAATCACCACATGCTGCGTTACTCCATCACCGGTAAGAATCCCGCTAACGGCATCGTCTGGCGCTGGTTCGCCAAACGGGAGTAACCATACCGTGATTACAGATTACAGATTACAGATTACAGATGCCACACGATACAGCCACGGAGCGGGTGATAAGACTCCCCCACTCTCTGACACTGTCCAGGAAGGTCGGGGCTTGTTGATGCGAGCTTACCGCGACATTTAATTTGGCAAGGGTAAGCGTCTCTACAAACAACATCAGTACTAATTCGAGGGTGATATAACTGTAACAATTCTGTAATATCCCCCGCGTATGATTATCCGGCATATTCGAGGGACTTCTAAGTCAATGGCCGCACTTCTTCCCCCCATTAATCACCCCAGCAGCATCCGTCACCGTGCCCGCCGCCGCCTGAAAGACAAGTTGGCCAAGCACCTGATCGGCATTGGTGGTATTGCTGTCATTATCGCCATCACCTTGATCTTTGCCTATCTGCTCTATGTCGTTGTGCCACTGTTCATGCCCGGCAAAATTGAGGCTAGCGCTAACTACACTCTGCCCCATGAGGGTAATAACACCACGCTCTATCTAGCGATGGAGGAGCAGGCCGAAATTGGCGTTCGCTTTGAGAGCAATGGCCAAACCAGCTTTTTTAATACCCATGATGGCAAAATTATCGAGCAGGTGCCGCTCAATCTGCCCCAGGATGTCACAATCACTAGTTTTGCCGCTGGCACCCCTGCCAGCAAAATTGTCGCCTTTGGCCTATCTAACGGTACCGCCATGCTGTTGAAGCATGAATATAAGGTCAGTTATCCCAACGATGTCCGTAAAATCACTCCGCACATCACCTATCCGCTGGGTAAA
>JAYUTP010000239.1:0-2261 GCA_043755075.1 Tenderia sp. (SeqCode) | reverse complement strand
CCTCCGAGGGAGTATCTCGCACAGTTTCCGGAGCAATATAGAAAAATTCCGGATTTTATTGAATTTGGCTTGGAAGCATACTTGTCAATCGCTACTGGTAAAGAGCTGCAAAGCGATCAAGATCGAAGAAAAAATCTCGAACAACAATGGATCGGGGAGTCTGTTCATGGGGCAGACATTTTGATGGCATGTCGACAAGGTTTCTGCAACGGGCATGGCAAAAATCCTATTGGCGGGTACGACTATTCATTTAGCCTGCCTCAGGAGGAGTTGCCGCGTTGGAAGGAAATAGAACTCGGTGTTCATACCAAACTTATGCACTGGTTGGTCCTAAATTCCAAACCGACAACCAAATAATTTGACGAGCCAACAGAATCGGCTATTTAAGAACCACATCACCCAGAGATCAAGGAGACATTTAAATGACGGACACAGTTATCGCGAACCTTACGCTCCAACAAAAGTCCCAACTCCAGATCTATCTTGATCCGCAAACTAGAAACTATCCGGCTGCGTATAGGTTGATTTTGTCAGCGCTTCCGACAACGGGTGACGAATCCTTGGTTAAGACGCGATATTGGTTCGCTGAAGCAGCAAATATCAATGAAAACAACGGCGCCTCTGCTGCAAATATTTTTATTCGCGCTTATACCAAGACGGGGCTGGCTATCAGTTTGCAGGATAGCTCTGATAACAAGTTGCAGGCGACTTCGAATTTGATTGCGGAGACATTACTGAGAGAGATATTGATCAATGGCGCAGTATCACCAGTCTCGCAATTCCTGCATCACGACATTAGCCAAGCATTAAGCGCAGGTGGCCAATCCATCGGCGGATGGGCAGGAGCCGCATTCTTTTGGAACGAACCCTACCGCGACCCGGCCACACAGAAAATGACAACGGTTGGTGCGCTCATTCAACGTTCGCCAGATGAAATGAGTAAATTCCTACTGGCCTCCGCCGCTGGATTAAAGGCCGTGGCGTTAAAAATTGATTTCGACGGCAATCTGACAAGTGGCGAGCTACCTCTATCAGCGTTAGTCGAAATCGGGCGCTCTTTTAGTCTGATTCCCGTCAAGACAGCAATCGAAATCCTTCAAAGCGCAACTGCACTGTTGCCCGGCACCATCGGGCAACAGTTCTTGCAGGGCATCAACTTACCGAAGCGCCTCATCGAGGATATGCAACGCGGCATTCGCCAAATCTACGGGCCTGTTTCAGAAAACGCGTCACCCAACCCAGCGGAACAAATTGCCGGATTGTTGCCGCAAGGCATTGTTGTGGCAGACGCGAACAATGGCGGCGGTTACGGCACCATGCCTGACCTTGTGGCCCAACGTGTGAGCATCAACGATTGGGTCAACGAAATTGGCGCGGGCGGCAATGCAACGTTGGTAGACCTGGGCAACGGTGCCATCGCGGTTGTCGCCGGAGGCGAGGTAGTTGGTGTGGCCCAACGCGAAGGGTTTCAACTGGCTTTGAACCACGGCAATACCCGAAAACTTATCGACGCAAACGGTGCAGCTATTTCCACCACTCAGCGGCAAATCTTTGACGACGGTAGTACCTTAGACACCATCGCAAACCACATCACAGGCCTGCAAACTGTCAAAGCCACCGATGCCCTGAATGCTACCCGCGAAGCCACCCTGCCCAACACCACCACCCTGACCCCCGCCCAACAAGAAGCGCTCCTCAAAGACCACCTCTACAGCGGAGCCACCAGCTTCTTCAACGCATTACGCACCGGCGACAAACTGGGCCAACTGCTCTCCATGGGCCAAATGGTCAGCAGCTTTGCCAAGATTAATGGCGGCAACACAGCGCAGTTTGATTCGTTCTTGGGCGGTGCTACAGCTGGCCTTGGCATTCTCTCAGCCCTCAACGGCCTGCAATCCACCGACCTTAAAACCCAGCTCAACAGCGCCGCAAACCTGCTCAGAAGCGCCGACACCCTAGCTACACTCAACGGCAGCAGCTTTTTGTCTGCTGGCGCCAGCCAGGCCCTGAGCCAATTCGGTGCCGTGCTCTCCATTGCCAACCTGGGCAACGTGGGCCAAATGCTAGAGAACGGGCAACTGGGGACAGCCATTGCCACCACGGTCAACGCCATCAACGCAGGGGCCTTCCTCGCTGGGGCAGGAGGTGCTACCTCTGCCTTCGGTGCCGGTGCCTTCATCCCCATGGACCCCACCACCCTGCTGGTCTTTGTGGTCGCCACCGCCATCCTGGACGAAGCCTTCAAGAAAACCCCGCCCCCA
>JAYUTP010000238.1:0-2364 GCA_043755075.1 Tenderia sp. (SeqCode) | reverse complement strand
GATGGTTTCAAAACTCTGCTGTTTATCCCAAGGACAGCCCTGCTCGGGATCACGCAGCCGCGCCATAATATCCAACAGACGGGTGATGTCACTCATGGTAATAAATTCCAGATGGGTTGTTGTCAGACCGAGCGCTGGATACCGACAAATTTGTGATCGGCATCAAACTCAATCACAAACTCGCCATGCACACCGTTGTGGCTAACATAAGGTCGCAAAATATTAGCAGGAAAGCGCACCACGCGCCCATCAATGGCAGTGGCGACAATCTCGCGCACGTCGCCTGTGTAGTAGGAGTGAATGACATTGGCGGGGATGCTGATTTTTACCCTAACCCGCAGCGGTTGTGACGGCATATGGCAGAGGATTATGTCTTGGGCAGGTGATCAATCAACACGCCGCTGGTCTGGCGCAACCGCAGACTCATCAACATCGCCATCTTGCGCAGCACCTTGAGCGCCACCTCGGGATCACTCTGCATGAATTGCTCAAATTTACTTTTGGTTAACAGCAGGAGTGTGGATGGCTCTACCACCACGGCGGTGGCCGAGTGCGGCATGCCATCGAGAATCGACATCTCGCCGATGGTTTTGCCAGCGCGAATAGTGGCGATCTTCTTGTCACCGCTGTTGCCGTTGTTGTCGCTGCCATTTTTGAAGACATCCAACTTGCCGGTGGCGATGACGAACATATAGCTTTCACGCCCCCCCTCTTGCAATACCTTAACGCCCTTGGGTGCCGCGTAGGCCTGAATGTAGCTGGCAAAGCTCTCCACATCCTGACGATTCAGATCACGGAACATGTCGGCTCTTTCGAGCATGTCGGCAATCTCGGAAAGGTAGCTGCCACCGCTGCCGAGCTGTTCGAGGTGATCGAACAGTGAGCCTGTTTTGGTTGTCATCGCCACCCTCTCATCCTGACGCTAATTCGCACCCTTACTCTATCGTTAAGTTGTTTGTTTTTCTTAACTCTATATATGAACACCGTGGTGAGTGGCACAAACGCAACCGGACAAATAGTTTGGCGGCTGAGTTCGTCATCCTGGCATTTTTCCATGTGCAGCAGCGCTTGGCCATGAATCGCCGTCCCGACGAATCACCAAGCGGATGGTGGGGAAAAATTCGTGACGCGACACCTGCCACATTCCCTCCAACGGCCGTTGCAACACTACTCTTCCGTATCAAATACGGCCAGCGGGCCCGCCCAATTTTCGGGGTGCATCACCGCATCGCTATAGCCGAGGTCATCGCGCTCCATCTCATCGTAGGCACCGGTCCAATCCTCCGGGGCATCTATTTCCACCAACAACATCTGCTCCCAGGTATCCGCATCCAACCCCTCCACCTCGCCCTCAAAGTGCTGAACATCGATGGAATCATCGCCATCAATCGCCACCACCTCAAATACCTGGCCATCGGCCGTCCGGTACCAGTTGCCAATTTTGGCCTCGATCTCTTGCATGGTCTCTCCTCCATTGTTAAGGATCAGAGCGACTACACGCGCCACTCACTGTGCAATTTAGCTTAGTTAATCTCAGCGCCAAGCGCCAGAAACGTCACATATGGACTATTTGCACCTATTTTTTGTGGATATTTCACCCAAGTCACAAGGAGGATGTGACCAAACGCACACTATCCCCTCATCACGAGGGCTACTCTGGCCGTAACCCTTATCAAGCAGGGTTATACAGAATCGTTACGCTTTACGGAGTTGAACAAGATGCAACAGGCAGTGCAAAAGATCAGCAGCGACCAGGCGCGCAAACTCTTCCCACTGGGAAAACTCAGCCAGAACGATACCGAAGAGCTGTTACGCAGTGCCATCACCACGCGACTCTCCGTCGGCACCACCATATTTAGTGCCGACGACGTGCCCAAGCAGGTCTTTTATCTGCTACTGGGTGAGGTCGAGCTGGTCACCAAGGATAAGGGGCGCCGCCTGATTAAGAGCGGCACCCCGGAGGCGCGCAAACCCCTGGGGCGCGGCATTACCGGCCAGCTCGAAGCCACCGCCCGCAAGGACTCTCTGGTGGTCAGCTTTGACGCCGACATGCTAGAGCTATTCCTGAGCTGGACCAACCCCGAGGCCTACCTAGTCAGCGAGATGCAGACCACCCGCAGCAGCGAATGGCTCGACCGCCTGCTCCAGTCACGCGGCCTGCTGCGTTTTTCCGAGGCACAGATAGAGACCCTGCTCAACCGCATGAGCGAGGTCCACCACAACGCTGGCGATATCATCATCCATCAGGACGACCGCGACGATTATTACTACATCATCAAAAATGGCCGCTGTAGCGTCACCCGCCAAGCTGAGATTGGGGCCAAGACGATCAAACTGGCGGAGCTGCGTCAGGGTGATGCCTTT
>JAYUTP010000237.1:0-4543 GCA_043755075.1 Tenderia sp. (SeqCode) | reverse complement strand
ACGATGGGGCCGATGCGCACATCGACGGGATCTTTGATCGGTAGCTGATAGCGTTGCACCTCATCTGTTATGAACTGTTCGACATCGCTGAAGTCTGTGGTGGTGAGGGTACGGATGTACGCCTCTGCTTCACTGCTACCATCACCATTAATGGGATAAACCACTACCCAGAGTGGATGATCCCAAGAGGTGGAGCGTACTGTTGTTAGCCAACTGTCCAAGGCAACGATGGCGAGAATAAGCAGCAGGATGGTGACGCGTAGCTTTTTAAAGCTGAAGCCGGACTCTTTTGTTTTGCCACGTGCTGCACTACGCCCTGTGGCGGCCTGCGGTCTGGTGGTAACGCCGCTGGGTGGGTTATCGAGAAATTTTTCATAGGCGATACCACATTGGGGACACTGCCAGCGCGGGGTGGTATCATCGGACTGGCGTATATATTTACACTTGGGGCATTCCAAAAGGGCACCTATCAGCTAATCTAAATGCAGTACCATTTTAACGGTTCAATGCGTGGAATTTGATTATTCCATGTTATCTATTGTGATCCAGATCAATCCTATTACCAAGGAGCTTAAAATGATCAACCTGCCACAGATGCACTGCGAGACCTGCCGGGTGGGTTCACCCCTTGTGAGTCAACCGGAGATTGATGAGTTCTTGCCACAACTGCCGGGGTGGAAGATTGTGGAGGTCGATGGCGTTAAACAGCTGCGCTGCACCTTTGAGTTTGCCAATTTCAAACAGGCGCTGGCCTTTACCAATAAGGTGGGTGAGCTGGCCGATCTGCATGGCCACCACCCGGCCATCACCACCGAGTGGGGCAAGGTGAGCGTGAGCTGGTGGACACACAAAATTCACGGTCTGCATGTGAATGATTTTGTGATGGCGGCCAAGACTGATTATCTGTTATGAATTATTATTTCTTGCCCCACAACTCCTCCAGCCGCTGATCACGCCCACAACTCCAGCGGTAGTATTTGTAGCGTTTAGCGTTACGCACATGGAAGTTCTGGTGATACTCCTCGGCGGGATAGAAGGTAGTCGCCACCACGATCTCCGTCACAATGGGTTCCTTAAACGGCTTGCTCTTTTTCAGCGCCTCCTTTGAGGCCTCGGCCAAGCGTTTCTGTTCATCGTTCATATAAAAAATAGCCGAGCTGTACTGATAGCCACGATCGCAAAACTGGGCATTGGCAGTAGTCGGATCGATGCTGCGCCAGAACTTATCCAACAACTGCGCATAACTCACTTGGGCTGGATCAAAAATCACCTGTACTGACTCGATATGGCCAGTACTGCCCGTCGTTACCGCTTCATAGGTCGCGCCCTTCTTGTCGCCACCGATGTAACCCGAGGTGGTACTGATAACGCCGGGCACTTTGTCAAAGTCGCTCTCGGTGCACCAGAAACAGCCCCCGGCCAAAATCGCCGTCTCAGTCTGGGCCGCGTGCAATGGTGCCACTGCCAGCAACAGGGCCAATACCATCCATCCACGTAACAACTGCTTTTTCATAACCACTCCATACTAAAATAACCACGGTCTCCATTAGTGGCATGACCATGCCAAACCTTACATCTGAAAAAATAGAGTATTTGAAATATCGGCACAAACAGTAATGGCTACAACCAGCGGCGCACCTGCTGCCGGTAACGCTGATACTCAGCACCGAAGCGTAGCGCTAGCAACTGCTCTTCGGCACTGATCTGAAAGCGGTTCATATAGAGCACAAAGGCGAGCGGCATCAGCACCAGTAGCAGGGGCGCCCAATAGAGCGACCAGCCAATAATCAGCAGCAGAAAACCGAGATACATGGGATTACGGCTAAAACCATAGACACCCGTTGTCACCAGCCGCGAAGCCGTGCCTGGTTGACGTGGGTTCATGGTGGTTCGTTGCAGACAAAAATGGATCACTCCTGCACCACACACCATAACACCGGCAACCATGAAAAATAGCGCCAACTCCGATTGCCATGGCAACGGTGGAACGGCCACGGGCAATCCAGAGGCCAGCAGCCAGATCAACAATAGAAAGAGCAGTGTTAACAGCAGTGGGGGTATTTTAAGCGCCATCATCCTGCCCCTCTTTTGCCATGCGTGCCGGCTCATACTCATCGTACTGCGGCAGGTCATCACAGATTGCCTCCCAATCGGCCTTGGAGCCAACAAAAATGTGCGCCTGCGGTCGCTCTTTAATCTCCGACGCTATCAATCCCAAGCGGATGCGCAACTGGCCGGGGAGATTTGCATTACGACTGAAGATAGGCGAGCCGCAGTGGCTGCAGAAGTATTTGATCTGCCCTGGCGATGACTCATAACCACTCAACGCTCCTTCGCCACCGATAAACTTGAAATACTCCTCTTGAATGACACCGTTAGTGGCAAAAGCACTGCCCTGTGCCTTGCGGCATCTGGAACAGTGACAACAAACGATATTCTCAATCCCACCATGGAGTTCAAACAGAACCACACCACAGAGACAACCACCGCTGTACATTGCCGCACCTCCATTCACCTGAAAAATGCCAGCATATGCAATCCACCCTAAAGCCGTCATCTGTTTTTATGAAACATCACGAGTTGGCGAAGATCATCCGGCCCGCTTACCTGAACCAAGCACAGAAAGAATCTCGCCATATAGTATTTTGAAATTGAGCCGCTGTTTTATTCGATAGCGCCTGAATCAAACGAGGTAGACCATGGCCACCGATGAGATTGCCAATGCCAATGACATTGTAATCGTTGCCGCCCGGCGCACTCCAATTGGTGCCCTGCTGGGCCAGTTCGCCAACGTTACCGCGCCGCAATTGGGGGCGGCGGCCATTCGCGCCCTCATTGAAGACTCTGGCCTCAAGGTGGAAGAGATCGATGAGGTGTTGATGGGGTGTGTATTGTCCGCTGGCCTCGGCCAGGCACCGGCACGGCAGGCGGCGCTCAAGGCCGGGCTCTCCATCGCCACTGGCTGCACTACCATCAACAAGGTTTGTGGTTCGGGCATGAAGTCGGTGATGCAGGGGTATGACGCCATTGTGGCTAGCTCTGCCCAGATCGTTATCGCCGGTGGCATGGAGTCGATGAGCAACGCCCCTTACCTGGTCCAGAAGGCGCGTCAGGGGCTGCGTTTTGGCCACGGCGAGCTGCTCGACCACATGCTCTTTGATGGGCTGCAGAATGCCTACGACGGTCAGGCGATGGGCATGTTTGCCGAGAAGTGTGTCAGCCGCTTTGGCTTCAGCCGTGAGGACCAGGATGGTTATGCCGCCGAGTCAGTAAACCGTGCTGTTGCCGCCAGCCGTGGCGATGCCTTTGATGCCGAGATCACCGCCGTCACCGTGACGGGGCGCAAGGGCGAAGCGCGTTTCGATAAAGACGAGACGCCCTTTAAGTGCGATGCGACCAAGATTCCCAAACTAAAACCTGCGTTCAAACCTGATGGCGGTTCAGTCACTGCGGCTAACTCCTCCTCCATTTCAGATGGCGCTGCGGCACTGCTGCTGATGCGCGCCAGTACCGCCAAGGCGCGTGGCCTGCAACCGCTGGCGCGCATCGTCGCCCATGCCAGCCAAGCAATGACACCAGAGCTTTTTACTGATGCGCCGATCCACGCCATCAAAAAAATCTACGCTAAAACTGGCTGGTCCGATCGCGATGTTGATCTCTACGAGATCAACGAGGCCTTTGCCGTGGTCACCATGGCAGCGATGAAGGAGCTGAAGCTCGACCATAACAAGGTGAATGTGAATGGCGGTGCCTGTGCCTTGGGCCACCCCATCGGTGCAACCGGGGCACGTATCATCGTGACGTTGTTGCATGCGTTGCAGAGGCGTAATCTCAAACGCGGCATTGCGGCATTGTGCATTGGCGGCGGCGAGGCGACGGCTATTGCGGTGGAGATAATGGATGGCTGATGCGGAACTCGACTGGATATGTGGGAGCGGCAGAGCCTACCCTATACACGCTCTCACCCTAATCCTGGCTAAACAGTAGGAGGCAGATATGGCAGTGATCAAATCTAAAATCAAATCTTCCTCTGATGAGTTCATGGAGAACGCTGCCCACATGCAGCTCTTCATCAATGATCTGCGTGAGAATCTGGATAACGTCACCAGCGGCCATCACTCTTCGGCGCGTGACAAACATCTGCAACGCGGCAAGCTGCTGGTGCGCGACCGTATCCGTCTGCTCTGCGATCCCAACACCCTCTTCATGGAGTTCTCCGCCCTCGCCGCCCTCGGCATGTATGACAACGAGGTGCCGTGTGCCGGCATCATCACCGGCATCGGCATTGTGCATGGCCAGGAGGTGGTGATCATCGCCAACGATGCGACGATCAAGGGTGGCAGCTACTACCCGATGACGGCGAAGAAACATCTGCGCGCGCAAGAGATCGCTGAACAAAATCGCCTTCCGTGCATCTATCTGGTGGACTCCGGTGGCGCCTTTTTGCCGCTACAGGATGAGGTCTTCCCCGACCGCGATCACTTTGGCCGCGTCTTCTACAATCAAGCGCGCATGTCGGCGCAGGGGATTCCGCAGATCGCGG
>JAYUTP010000236.1:0-2566 GCA_043755075.1 Tenderia sp. (SeqCode) | reverse complement strand
TGTGTAACGTCCATGGGGGGCGATTCTAGCAAATTAAGCCACGGAGCTGTGGCTTGGCTGGACAAAGTGTTGTTAACACGGTATTAAACAGAGTCAGGAATCTAATGAAGCCCGTTATGAAATCAATATTTAACTACATTAAGGCTCCGTTATTGATCATTCTTCTGGCGGTGGCCGGATGCAGTGGGGATGGTAATAACGCCAGTGATAATCCAATTAGCGCACCAACACTTATCCCCTCAGCAGGGCCGGGTGCAGGGGGCGAGGTGACGCCCTTGCCGGAAGCGGGCGCGCCGTTGGCGTTGAATAGCGATATCAGTGGCAATGTGGACAGTGCTCGGGCGGTTATCGATAGCAGTGGCAATGTGACCACTGTTTGGACGCAGTCTGATGGTATCAACACTAGTCTCTGGGCCAGCCGTTATAACGTGGCGATTGGCTGGAGTAATGCCCTGAAACTTGAGGTGGGGGCGCTGAGCGTCAAGTCTTTTCAAGTGGTGGTGGATGGGAGTGGAAACGTGACGGTGGTCTGGAACCAAGCCGCCGCTGACTTTTATATGTCTGGTCCGACCCGTATTGATGTTGAGCGCACCGATCTGTGGGCAGTGCGCTACATTGCCAACAGTGGCTGGGGCGTGGAAAGTCGGATTGAGGCAATGGATCTTTCCGCCAATGCCACTCAAAATGTTGAGGATATTGGTGAGTTACAGGTTGATGTGGATAGCCTGGGTAACGTGACCGTCTTATGGACGCAACATAGTGGTAGCCGTTATGACCTTTACGCCAGCCGTAATGAGGCCGGTGTCTGGGATGGCACGCCAACGTTGGTGGATAGTGAAAACCTGGATGATGTGACAGCACCTAAACTGCTAGTGGATGGTTTGGGCAACGCCTTTGCGTTTTGGACACAATCTGACGGTACATATTTGAATCTTTGGGGTGCTCGTTACGCAGCGGGTTGGTCAGTGGCCACAAAACTGGATAGCCAAGATCTTGGCAGTGTGGAGCCACCTATCGCAGTGGTGGATGCGGTGGGTGCAGCGACAGTGGCGTGGCGTCAGTTTGATGGTAGTCGTTGGAATCTTTGGGTCGCCCGCTACTCAGGCGGTTGGAGCGCTTCAACCAATATCGACGTACTGAGCGGTGACGTGCATACACCACAACTCCTACTGTATGGCACTAACAACGTCATGCTCTCTTGGGGGCAATCGAGTGGTACGGTGAACCGCGTTTGGAGTAGCCACTATGCCGGGGGGTGGTCAGCCAGTTTTGCCATATCGGATGCCGGTGGCGATGCCGGTTCTGTATCAATGGTGAATGACAGTGCTGGCAGTATTACCACCGTCTGGTTGCAGCAGGACAGTAGCGCCGCCACCTTGGCATACAGCCTATGGAGTAGATATTTCTCTGCTGGCAGTTGGGCTGATCCCATTCCGCTTGAGACAAATACCAGTGGAGATGTACGTTCGCCCATCCTGTTAATGGATAGTGCGCGACGTGCCTCGGTCATCTGGCTACAGGAAGAGAATGGCCGCTTCGATCTTTGGTCAAACCATTTTTCAGGGAGCATGTGGGGTGAAGCACGGTTGGTGGAGACACTCAACGATGGCAGTGCTGTTGATCCCAAAGCGGTGATGGCCAATAACGGCAACATTACGTTGGTATGGCGCACTCCTTACGGATCCAGTAACCAGCTTGTTACCAGCAAATATACGACGGGTAACAATGGGAGCTGGGGGGCAGTCGCCAAGATTGGATCGCCGCTGCACAATAATGGTTACAGTCCTATCCCGCTATTGGATAGTAATGGCGTAGCCACAGTGGTCTGGCTTCAGCCAATTACCGATACCAACGGGAATCGGGTTGACCTGTGGGGCAGCCGTTTTTAATCGGCAGAGTACTGTATTGCTGTGGCCATCATCCAGTGATGGCGTGCACCCGGCTGGGTAACCAGGCAACATGAGGGTGAAGGGCATCAACAGAGATCACAATGGCCATCGACAGGCGGCGGCCAATCTCATCAAAATCAGCTGGATTGTCAAACTCACCCTGCCAGTGGCGCAACTGCTCAGTATTAAGGTAAACCATGTTGGGCCAAAAGCCGTGGCGGCGTTCAAAATCGAAGGCTAAACGTAGTATGTAGCTGAGCATTGGACAACCTCGCTGCCCGTAGTCACGGGCGCATTACCACAATATATAGTGGCTATGTAACCACCGCTATACCATATATCGGTTGTGCAGCGACTGACCTGAAGGGTTTATTGTTGGGGATGGGGCAACGCCATTCAGAGTGAGGTTGCCCAGGGTGCAAAGAGGTGCGGATTAATAAATGCCCGCGTATGAAGTAGCGAAGTTGGCGCAGAAAACCGCAAATGTGATGACCACTGGAATGCCCAGCATGATCTGCAGGGTATCTTTAAGTGGGTAGCTATTTTTATCCTTTGGAATATTCAATATCAGGCTCCTTTTAAGTTGGCGATACCCAGTGCACATGATGGATCGGGCATCGTTGAGTTCAAAAGTAGACGGAATCTATCCGTTATCAAGAGCGCTGATTTTGAGGTTT
>JAYUTP010000235.1:0-5642 GCA_043755075.1 Tenderia sp. (SeqCode) | reverse complement strand
CACCACCGATACGCTGATTAAGTTTCTGACTGCCCGCAACCATCAGGTAGTGCTCGAAGAGGGTGCTGCCAGCACTGTGCCTGATGCCGCGCTTGACACCGTCAGCATGGATCAACTTGGCACGCACTGTGATCTAGTGATCGTTGTCGGCGGTGATGGCACCCTGCTGCACACCGCCCGCTCAGTGGCCAAACACAACATTCCACTGGTCGGCATCAACCTGGGGCGACTCGGCTTTCTCACTGATATCTCTCCCGACGACATGCTGCCGCGGCTAGAAGAGATACTTAACGGTCAATATCACGAAGAGAAACGTTTTCTGCTGCGGGCAATGGTTATGCGTAACGGCGAAGTGGCGCAGACCAATACCGCCTTCAATGACGTTGTGATCCATAAATGGAACTCGGTGCGCATGATCGAGTTTGAGACCCATGTCGATGGCCTGCTGGTCAACAGCCAACGCTCCGACGGTCTGATCATATCAACACCGACTGGCTCGACGGCTTACGCCCTCTCCGGCGGCGGACCGATCCTCCATCCAGCACTCAACGCCATTGTGCTGGTACCTATCTGCCCACACACCCTCAGCAACCGACCTATTGTCATCGATGGTGATAGCGTCATTGAACTCAAGGTCAAACCGAGCGATCTGCCCCATGTGCGCATCACCATGGATGGTCAGACCAATTTTGGCCTCAAGGAGGGAGACACCGTCCGTGTCATAAAGAAGGAGCAGCCCGTGCGCCTCTTCCACCCCAAGGGTCACGACCACTTCCAGGTTTTACGCGCCAAACTGCGTTGGGGCTAACGAGTTCTAAACACCATGCTGAATCAGATCTACATCCGTAATTTTGCCATCATTGACGCCCTGGAGCTTGAGTTCCGCCCCGGCATGACCGTGCTCACCGGCGAGACCGGTGCCGGCAAATCGATCCTTGTCGATGCGTTGGGGTTGGTGCTGGGCGACCGCGCCGACAGTGACGTGGTGCGCCACGGCGAAGCGCGTGCCGAGATCAGCGCCGAATTCAGTATCGACACGCTGCCCGCTGTGCTGACATGGCTCAAAGAAAACGACCTGGACGAAGAGAGCGACTGCATCCTGCGCCGCATCGTCTCCGCCGAAGGGCGCTCAAAATGCTATATCAACGGCCGCCCCACCTCACTGCAACTGATAAAGGAGCTGGGCGAGATGCTGGTCGATATCCACGGCCAGCACCAACACCAGTCACTGCTCAAGGGCGACATTCAGCGCCAGCTGCTCGATGACTACGCTGGCAATCAGAAACAGGCGGAGGAGACTCGCCGCCTGCAACAGCGCTGGAAATCCATTCTCGATGAACTGACTCAGCTGAGCCAAAACGGCCGCGACCGCGACGCCCGCCTCGACCTGCTGCGCTACCACGTGCAGGAGCTGGAAGGGCTAGCGCTTGAACCACTCGAATTTCAGGCACTGGAGGAGGAGCAACGCCGCCTCGCCCACGGCGGTCATCTGCTGGAGCAGTGCGCTGGTGCCCTCAACGCCCTTTACGACAACGAAGAGGTAAGCGCCCAGGAGATCCTCAACCACGCACTGAGCAATCTGGAGCAACTGCGCGATATCGACCCGCAGCTCGGCAACATCTGCACCCTGCTCAACGAGGCCAGCATCCAGATCCAAGAGGCCAGCAACGAGCTGCGCCACTATGTCGAACAGCTGGAACTCGATCCCGAACGGCTGCAATGGATAGAGCAGCGCCTTGGCGCCATTCATGACCTGGCGCGCAAACACCACGTCGAACCAGAGGCACTGCCAGAATTACAACAGAACTTCAGCGCCGAACTAAGCCGTATTGAAAGTGCCGACATTGAATTGGGGCAGCTGCAGAAACAGCTAGAACAGTTGCAGACCCAGTATCAGGCCGCTGCCAAAAAGCTGAGCCAGGAACGCCAGAAGGGAGCTAAAAAACTCTCCACCGCCGTCACCGAAATCATCCGCCAGCTCGGCATGCCAGCGGGCGAATTCAGCATCGTCCTGCAGCCGCGTGAAGAGCAGACGCCCCATCGCCACGGCCTGGAGAACATCAGTTTCGAAGTGGCCGCCAATCCTGGCCAACCCTCCAAGCCGCTCAACAAAGTAGCCTCTGGTGGCGAACTATCACGCATCTCGCTGGCGATACAGGTACTGCTCTCCAGCAGCCAAAAAATCCCGACGTTAATCTTCGACGAGGTCGATACCGGCATCGGCGGTGCCGTCGCTGAAACAGTGGGGCGTCAGCTGCGCACCCTCGGTATTAGCCATCAGGTAATGTGTGTCACCCACCTGCCGCAGGTAGCAGCGCTGGGCCATCACCATCTGCAGGTGAGCAAAAACATTGAAGGTAAAAGCACCCGGACACAGATCCAGGTACTTTCAAACATGCAGAGAGAGGAGGAGATTGCCCGAATGCTGGGCGGCATGGAGATCACTCAACAGACCCGCGCCCACGCCAAAGAGATACTTGATCGTGCCGAGGCGGCACTTACCTAAGCAGGATTATTTCCCCTGCTTCTGGCACTCAGGACATAGGCCAAAGATATAAAGGCTGTGGTCGGTGATGGTGTACCCCGCCTTGGCAGCAATCGCCTTCTGTCGCTCCTCGATCTCATCATCGACAAACTCATCTACCTTGCCACAAGAGGTGCAGAGGATGTGATCGTGGTGAACACCCTGATCAAGCTCAAACACTGAGTGGCTACCCTCAAAGTGGTGGCGTGATACCAGGCCAGCCGCCTCAAACTGAGTCAGTACACGATAGACTGTGGCCAGCCCGATATCTTCGTTACCTTCCAGCAGGGCTTTATAGACATCCTCAGCCCGCATATGCAGATCTTTCTTAGTTTCTAGGATCTCGAGGATTTTGAGCCGCGGCACCGTCGCCTTCAAACCGGCCTTTTTTAAATCTTGTGCCTGAGTCAATGTTTCCACTCCGTAAACCATCGGAAAATAGCGGCCCACACCTGATTGGTGTAAGATTCCCGCTCCCCTTCGGCTAATAGTTGATCGTAATACTAATGCAAAAGCTTCTCATCTCCACCCTGTTATGTGCAAGCCTTGTTTCGGCCTGTAGCGTTCATAAACTTGAAATTCAGCAGGGAAATATTGTCACCCCGGACATGGTGGAGAAACTCAAGCCCGGCATGACCACCAAACAGGTGAAGTTCGTCATGGGCTCAGCACAACTGACCGACCCATTCCATAAGAGCCGTTGGGACTATCTCTATACCCTTAGAAACAATCGCGACCACGTCGAGAAGAAGCACCTGATTCTCTTTTTTGAAGGTGATCTACTCAGCAAGATTGTCGATCAGACACCCAGCAATTAAGCGTCACCACCGCCCTTCTTCATCTTTTTGCCCTCAGCCGCCCGCTGACGACGCACCTCTTTAGGATCGGCGATCAGTTTACGGTAGATCTCAATGCGATCCCCGTCACGCAGGTCGCTGGCGCCAAGTTTAGTCAGCTTGCCGAAGATGCCAACCTTGTTTTCGGCCAGATCAATCTCAGGAAATTTATCCATAATCCCGGAGAGCCTGATCACCTCTTCCACCGTCGCCTCCTTGGCAACACTGGTGGTCATAATCAGCTGCGTATCGGGCCGAGCATAGGCCACTTCAACTTTGATCTTATTAACGTTTTCCATACACATCCGCCGCACGTTTGCAAAAGGCATCCACCAGTGAGTTAGCGATCTGGCTAAACACCGGCCCCATCGTCAGCCCCAAAAACTTATTCGAAAACTCGAACTCCAGCACCAGCGAGACCTTACAGGCCATTTCGTCCAATGCATCAAAACGCCAAAACCCTTCAAGATGATGAAACGGCCCCTCTTCCAGACGCATCTCAATCATCTTGTTCTTTTGCATACGGTTGCGAGTGGTAAAAACCTTTTCTATGCCGCCTTTGCTCAGCTCAAGTGAAGCTCGCACTTCATCGTCAGAGCGGCTCAACACCGTACTGGTTTTGCACCAAGGCAAAAAAGACTGATAAGAGACAATATCATCCACCAGCGCAAACATCTCCGCCGCTGAATAGGGCACCAAGGCACTGCGATCAATCGTTGTCATACCACTCCAATCTTTAGATAACGCCAATAGCGCGCAGGAAGACCACTATCACGCCCAAAGGCGTCACGTAACGGATCAAAAAACGCCACAGACGATAGCTGAAGGTGTCATCCATCTGCAACTCATCTTGAGAATCCTTTTTCGCCATGACCCAACCGGCAAACAGCGCAATAAAAAGGCCACCCAATGGCAGCATGATATTCGCGGCCAGATAGTCGATCAGATCAAAAAAAGTCTTGTCGAAAAGCGTGTAGTCAGACCAGAGGTTGAACGATAGCACTGTGCCAATACCCATAAACCAGGTCACCACACCTACGCCAACCGCAGCCTTACCTCGCGTAAAGCCCCTGCTCTCTACCAACCAGGTGATGGCAGGCTCAACCAGAGAGATGGATGAGGTCCAGGCCGCAAATACCACCAAAATAAAAAAGAGCGTGCCAAAAAACGTCCCCCCTGGCATCTGGCCAAAGGCGATCGGCAACGTCACAAAGATCAATCCAGGCCCTGCCCCAGGCTCCAGGCCGTTGGCAAACACAAGCGGAAAGATCGCCATGCCGGCCAGCAGCGCCACCAGCGTATCGGCACCCGCAATCATAAAGGTGGTTCTGGCGATAGAAACCTTCTCCGGCATATAAGAGCCATAGATCATAATCGCCCCCATGCCCAGGCTCAGAGTAAAAAACGCGTGCCCCATCGCAACCAAGACACTATCACCACTGAGTTTGCTGAAGTCGGGATTAAAGAGAAACTCCAGTCCCAGAACAAAGTAGCCGGTGCTCAACGCATATCCCACCATCACCAGCAGCAAGATGAATAGCGCCGGCATTAAAAAGCGCACCGCCTGTTCTAAGCCACGCCGCACACCACGTGCCACCACTGCGACCGTCATCACCATAAAGAGGGTATGCCAAAATAACAGCGTCCCCGGCGAAGCCAGCAAGTCATTGAACACCGCTTCCACCTCATCCGCTGAGGCCCCCGTAAAGGTACCCGAGGCGGTATTCATCACATAAGAGAGCACCCACCCCGCAATCACACTGTAATAGGAAAGAATCAGAAACCCGGCCACAACTCCGGCCCAACCGAGATAACGCCAATGGCGGCTGTGACGCGCCTCGCGGGCCAGAGCAAGCATCGTATTAATGGGGCTCTGACGGCCACGCCGCCCGATCAGCACCTCAGCCATCATGATCGGAACCCCGATGCAGGCGATGCAGAGCAGATAGACCAGCACAAAGGCGCCGCCACCGTTTTCACCGGTGATGTAGGGGAACTTCCAGATATTCCCCAGCCCCACGGCCGAGCCGGTCGCTGCTAGCACAAAGACCCCGCGTGACGACCACTCGCCATGGACACTCTTGCGACCCTCAGACATTAATCACACCCTCTGCAGCCATTTCCGACTCATCAAAACCCCGTAAATAACAAAAGCATCTAGCTATTGTCCCGCAAAACAGCCCTCAAGAAGAATATTTACACAGGAAACTTACACTAAACAGGGAGTGCCCCTATAATTAGCGCCCATGAGCAATAGCGCAAAAAAACAAGCCAGCCAGAGC
>JAYUTP010000234.1:0-2054 GCA_043755075.1 Tenderia sp. (SeqCode) | reverse complement strand
GGCGGTGGCGACAGGATGAACCCGCAGAATTGGAAGCGTGGCGGCACTTTGCGAAAAACGGTGAAGGCCCCGCCCGGTCACATATTAGTAGCGTGTGATTCGTCTCAGATCGAAGCCCGCATGGTCGCGTGGCTGGCCGGGCAACAAGATTTGCTCGAAGCGTTCCGTATGGGGCGCGATGTCTATAGTGAGTTCGCCACCTATGTGTATGGCATCACTGTCACCAAGGCCATGAAGATAGAACGCTTCTGCGGCAAGACATGCATCTTAGGTCTTGGCTACGCTATGGGCTGGGAGAAATTCCAGCACACGCTAGCTATCGGACAGGGCGGCGTCAAATTGGTGATTGGGGAAAACGAGGCGCGGCGCATAGTGAAGGCTTACCGTCAGCTTTACCATCGCATCCCTGCTTTGTGGAACGTGGGTGATCACGTGCTGCAGAACATGGTCAATGGTATAAGCGATACCTACAGAAAGAACATCCGATACACACCGGATGGTTTTGTCCTGCCAAACGGTCTGCCCCTCTCCTATCATGGACTGCGGCAGACGCCGGATGGCTTCGAATATACAGGCGATCAACGTGCCTACCGCGAACTGCTGCGATGCAGGGTGCTGGGTACTAAGATAGACCCTAACAAAATGACCAACATCTACGGTGGCAAGGTGGCGGAGAATATCACTCAGGCACTGGCCCGCATCGTAGTGACCGAGCAATGGCTCAGGATCGCGCAGCGCTATCAGATCGTGCTGCAAGCCCATGATGAGATCGTGGCTTGTGTCCCCATCGCCGAGGGCAAGGCCGCGCTGGCCTGTATGGTGGCCGAGATGTCCACCCCGCCAGTGTGGGCTCCGGATCTACCAGTAGCGTGTGAGGGTGCCGTCGGTACTACCTATGGGGATTGCAAATAATGGAGAACGCGAGTACGCTTATCTTCGACACGTTCGACTCTGCGCGATGGTGCGCGGGTCGGATCGCACCGCAAATGGTACTATTGCGGCGCTTAGCTATGGGGAAAACATGACAGTCAGACTGACACATTCGTTCTCGGCTATCAAAATGTTCGAGAACTGCCCGCTTCAATACTACCGGGTCCGCATCCTGAAAGATGTTGTAAGCAAAGGGAGCGAGGCTACCATATGGGGGGAGCGCATCCACGAGCAGCTGGAGGACCGCCTTAAAACCGGCGTAGCCTTGCCACCAGAGTCATCCGGCTATGAACCTATCGTAAGTGCCATCGAGCGGATAGCGCCCGCTGGCGGGCTGTTTGTGGAGCAGGAAGTCACGCTCAACGATAAGCTCCAGCCAACAGGTTGGTGGGATCCTGACGCATGGCTCCGGTCTAAGCTCGACGTACAGATCATGCGGCCACCGGTGGCCTACGTGATCGACTGGAAAACAGGCAAGCGCAGACCTGACTCAACGCAGCTAGAACTCTTTGCACTTCAAGTGTTTAGCCATAGTCCAGAGGTCATGAAGGTCGTGAGTAAGTTCGTCTGGCTTAAGGAAGGCACCTCGGACAGCCTCACCTACAAGCGTGAGCAAGTTCCACAGATGTGGGCTGATTTATTGACCCGGATCAAGCGCATAGAGCAGGCTGCTGCTGCCAACGTGTGGCCAGCCAAGCCCAGTGGACTATGCCCATGGTGCCCGGCAAAAGATACATGCCCGTCGGCGAGGAGATAGGATAGTGTACAAGTTTACGGTGCCGAGCACCAAATTAAGGGACCACTAGCATGGCACAGACACCAGAGGGGAAGATCAAGGCCAAGCTCGACAAGATGCTGAATACGTTCAAGCCGAACCTGTGGTTTTATTCACCACAGTCCGGCATCTACGGGAAGTCAGGGGTGCCCGACCGGATGGGTTGCTTCTACGGGCTGACCATCGGCATTGAGTGCAAGGCTGGCAAGAACAATAAGCCAACCGATCTGCAGATGGCTACCATGCTGACGATCACCAAGGCTGGGGGCAAGTGCTTCGTGGTGTACGACGCTGAGACTATCGAGCATGTGCGCCTGTACCTTGAAAGCATTGCAACACGGGAAGGAAT
>JAYUTP010000233.1:0-9735 GCA_043755075.1 Tenderia sp. (SeqCode) | reverse complement strand
CTCAACAAGTATGGCCGCCCGTTACTGGGTGCCACCATCAAACCGAAGTTGGGCCTCTCTGCCAAGAACTACGGTCGCGCTGTCTATGAGTGTCTGCGCGGCGGTCTGGACTTGACCAAAGATGACGAGAATATTAACTCCCAGCCCTTTATGCGCTGGCAGAACCGTTTTGAATTCGTCGCCATGGGTGTAGATAAGGCTCAGGCTGAAGCAGGTGAGGTCAAAGGTCACTATCTGAACGTGACCGCTAACACTCCTGAAGAGATGTATGAACGCGCTGACTTCGCTAAGGCGTTGGGTCAGCCGGTCATCATGCACGACTTCCTTACTGCTGGTTTTACCGCTAACACCGGTCTGGCCAAGTGGTGTCGCAAGAACGGCATGTTGTTACATATCCACCGCGCCATGCACGCCGTAATCGACCGCCATCCAAAGCACGGTATCCATTTCCGTGTCCTGGCTAAATGTCTGCGTCTGTCAGGTGGTGACCACCTGCATACCGGTACAGTTGTCGGTAAATTAGAAGGTGATCGCGCCTCAACACTTGGTTTTGTCGATCTGCTGCGTGAATCTTTCATCCCTGAGGATCGCCGTCGCGGTATTTTCTTTGATCAGGACTGGGGTTCCATGCCGGGTGTCTTCGCGGTTGCTTCTGGTGGTATCCATGTCTGGCACATGCCAGCGCTGTTGAATATCTTCGGCGATGACTCCATTCTTCAGTTTGGTGGCGGTACGCAGGGTCACCCTTGGGGTAACGCGGCGGGTGCCTGCGCCAATCGTGTGGCGCTGGAAGCATGCGTTAAGGCGCGTAACGAAGGTCGTGAACTGGAGCGTGAAGGTAAGGATATTCTTACCGGCGCGGCCAAAAACAGCCCTGAATTGGCGATAGCGATGGAAGTTTGGAAAGAGATTAAGTTTGAATTCGAAACCGTCGACAAGCTGGACGTGGCTTAAAGTTCATAACCAGATACCGAGATTAGGAGATAAATTATGAAAGCTAATTCGCAAGTAGTGGGTGATTACACCACTAAGCAGACTTTGGAGACCTTTTCATTTCTGCCGCCGTTTACGCAGCAGGAGGTCTATGACCAGATCGGTTACATGCTGAATCAAGGGCTGACACCGGCGATTGAACATGAACATCCATCACAGTCCACTGATTTTTACTGGCCCATGTGGAAACTGCCCTTCTTCGGTGAGACGGAGTTGAGCAAAGTGGTTGCTGAGCTGGAATCGTGCCATCGCACTTATCCTGATCATCACGTTCGTCTGATCGGTTACGACAACTACACTCAAAGTCAGGGTGTATGTTTTGTCGTCTATCGCGGCAGGGCATGATAAGGGGGCTGGCTGTGGCACGTTAGCGCCACGGTCAGCCAAGGTTCGTGTGTTATAAGGTGGGATAATAGTTATGGCCATTCAAGATCTGTCAGGACGTAATGCCGCCAGAGCACGTCGCGAAGCCCAGATTAACGGCAAAGCGGCGCTGCCTGCCAAAGCCAGTGTTAATGCCCGTGTTAATGCCAGAGCTCCTGAAACGGTTGCTGCAAAAGCACCTGTTGCTGTGACACCAAGGCCAACGGCGAATGTTGCTTCCCGCCCCGGCGTAATGAGCGCCAACAGTGGTCGTGAAGCTTCTCGTGCCCGTCGTCATGCTATGTCAACACAAGGCAAGGTTGGTGTCGCAACGGATCGCCGCCGCGTGGCGGATGCCAAGCGCACCGCTCGTAGTCAAGCACAGGATTGTGGCTGTGGTTGTAACGGTGGTGGCTGCGATGAGGCGACAACAGTGTCGGCGGTATCGCTATCTGCACCAAAGGCAACCAATGCTCTACGGCGCAATGAGGTCAAGATGGTGACCGCTAGCAGTGCTGGGCGTATCAACTCCCGGTTGCGGCGTGAGGCGTTGGCAGCACATGGCAAGGCGGGTGCTGACGCCTACCGCAAGGGGATCAGCTCGGCGCAGATGGTAAAGCATCAAAATCCGGACATCTCCGGCCGTGATCTTGCTCGTACTGTCCGCTCCCAGCGCTGTAGCAGTGGTGGTTCTGTGAGCACAGGGCGTTCGGTATCTGCTGGCCGCCGTCGCCCAGAGCCCGTTGCCAATGGTGTCAGTGGCACCAAGGTGTCACACAGTGACAAAACTACAGGGGATGAGACGGGGCTATGTCGTGCTGTGACGGGTACTGACTATTTCTCCAGTGATGTCTTTGCCGAATTTTGTCAGAAAGACGCGCCGAGCGTGCCGCGCAAGGTAGAGAGCAGTGAAAACCTGAGTGGTGGCGTGATCACTACTAGCGCTTTGGTCGATCGCAGTGACAATGTGACGGGCAATGAGCGTGGTAGTTGTCGCAATGTGACAGGCGTTGAGTATGTAGGCCGTGAGCAGTATGACGACTTCTGCAATAGCAAGCCCGAGCCAGGTACTGCCAAAGTGAGCTTTTCGCAGACCACTCGCGGTCAGATTATCTCCGGCTCCAAGCCAGCGCGAGCAAAGCAGGTGAGTGGCAACGAGGTCGGAACATGTCAGGCGGTGACTGGCACACCCTATGCCGGTATCGAGCAGTTCCGTGAGTACTGCAAGCCGGATGATACCCAGCAGATTGAAGCGCGTAGTCAACGCCTCACTGGCAATGGTAATGGCAATGCTGGGCGTGACATAACCGGCTTGCAACCGGGCTTTTCGGGTTTGACCGGAGCGGGCAGAGGTGCTTGTCGCGATGTAAGCGGTACTGCCTATACTGGTATCACTCAATTGAGCGAAGTATGCGAGGCATTGCCAGCTCAGATCGGTGAGTCGGACTTTCCTCGGCCGTTGGCCGGGGCACCGTGGGGTGCTTTCAGTATTTTACCAACGGTGCATGCCAGTCAACCAGTTGTGCAGCAGGAGTCTGTCACGGGTACGGGTGCTGGTACCCGTAAGGAGCAGAGTCGCATCAGTGGCACCTTCTCGCTGGGTGAAGGCAAAGTCACCGGTAGTGCGGATTTCCGTTCCAATGTTGGTAAGGCCAGAGCCAAGTCCAAAGAAGTTGCCGTAGCGCCGGTTGCTGCTCAGCAAAATGCGGTAAAGGTGAGAGGTGTGACTGGTGAAGGGATGGCGCTCAGTATGAAAATTACGGGCAACGACTGGAGCCGTGGTGAGCATACGACCGGCACGGAAGGTACTTCAGCAGTGAAACGCAATCCGACCCGGCGTGGCCCCATCAGCGCCATGCAGGTGCCTACGCCAAAGCGTAACGAAGAAGTTGAATCTAGTAACATCAATGTGACCGGTGGTGGTGGCACCTCTGATAAAGGTTCACTGATAACACTCTCGGGCGGCGCCCGGGGTTAACAGTAACAGGATCCACAAGATGTAGCTGTGTTGTTGGTTGGCGGGGTCATACTCGGCCCTGCTAGCCAGGTTTTAAACAAAGTAATATTTAACACTAAATTTTGGGAATGGATTAAAAACCATGTTCAACAACAGATTAAAAAGCAGACGTCCCTTGCAGCGGCCCCAGCCGTTGCAACGTGGCGCACTGCCCCAGGAGCGTGTTTCAACCGCTCATGGCTGGTTGTCGAATGGTACTTCGCATCCGTTCACCCGTGTCGATGAAAATTCCCGTTTGTTCAGTTACGAACAGCAGATCAAACAGGCCTTTGCCGATATTGAACCGACCTTACGTCAGCTCTCGGCACAGCAGCATGAGACTAATTTTGTCGAGTGCGCCCAGGTGATCGCCCGGCGCGAATTGGGCTTTGAGTTGCCTGAGGCACTGCTGACTGATAGCTGGATCAAGCCGCTTGATGTCGGTCGCCTCTATGCTTGGTGTGTATTTGAAACATTTCGTCAGATGTCGGAGCGGTTCTTTGAAACCCGCCCGCTGGCCAATCTCGATGAAGGTGAGTTCCAAGGATTTATCGAGCAGTGTGGTTTCCACAGTATGGATATTTCCCCCTGCGCTGATGGCCGCTTAGCCCATGTGATCAGTTACGTGTTGAGGTTGCCTTACAAGGCAGTACGGCGCAAGTCCTATGCTGGTGCCATGTTTGATGTTGAAGATAGTCTGCAAAAGTGGACTGAGACCGAGATGTTGCGCCACCGTGAAGCGCGGCCAAATAGCGCTGCTGTAGCGACGCGGTATCTGAAAGTGGCGGTCTATCACCACAGCTCATCGCAACCGACGAGTGAAGGGTGTGCTGCACACGGTAGTAATACCCAGCGTTCTGCAGAGGCAGCACTGGAACGGTTGCAGGAGTTCCGCCACGGTGTTGAAAACAGCTTTTGCTGCGGTGCATCAATTGACTTGCTGTTGATCGGCGTGGATACGGACAACGACGTAATTCGTCTCCACCTGCCCAACGCCAAGGGCGAGATTGATATTGCTCACTACATCGACACCGCTGAACTGCACACGGCGACGCGCAACACAAATGTTGTTGATGCTGAGATGGCAGTGAAAGAATACATCGGCCGCATGTGCAGCGGCCGTGGTGTCTCATTGCCTGCGCCGGGAATGATGCGTCTGACGGCGCGGTTGCTGTGCAGTAATATTTCGCAGATTGATTACGTGCGTCAATATCATGCTGGTTGTTATAGCGACATTGGTCACCAGGAACGCTTCATCGGTATGGGCATCGGTTTTGAGGAGGTGCAATTGCGCAACCTTACCTACTTCGCTTACCTGCAGACGGTGGAAGAGGGAGCCAAGGATATGGATGTTGGTATCAAGATATTTACCGGCCTCAACGTCAGGCGTGGTTTGCCGATTCCGGTGGTGATCCGTAACGATTACCACGGTCAGGTGCCGGGTGCAAAGGCCCGGGCCGAGGCGCGCTGTCAGCAGCTGGATATAGCATTGCGTAGCCGTTTTAGTGATTTCGCCGGGCGCGGCCTGCTGCATACTTTGCTAATGGTGCGCGATTGTCAGAATGACGGTAAGGCTGAAGTAGTTGGCAGCTCCCTGGTATTGGAGCAACAGGCGGCACACTGATGAAAATTTATAAAGTTGAAAAACCACTAGTCTCAAGTAATCGCATCGCGGCTCTGGGGCACAGACATCTGCAGGTGGTGTTGGATGGTAAGATACGTGCGGTGGCCGTCGATTCAATCGGCTGCGCACCCGGTGACTGGGTGATCTGCGTTGGCAGCTCGGCGGCCCGTGATGCGGCGGGTAGCCGGGAGTATCCCAGCGATCTCACGATCGTCGGCATCATTGACTATTGGGAAGATGTGCCAGCCTGATGGAAATTCTACAGGTGGTAGGGCCGCTGGTATGTACGCACCGCCATTCCGGCCTTTACCAAGTCAGTCTGCGAGTGTTGCGTGATGTAAATGGCAGAAGAGTGGTGGCGGTTGATGCCTGTGGCAGCCAGCCAGGTAACTGGGTGTTTGTATTGAGTGGTACAGCGGGGCGCTTTGCCTGTGCTGATCCTACGGTAATGACCGACCTGACCATTGGTGGAATTATCGATTATTGGGATGAAGCAACCGGGCAGACAGGGCCGCCTGTCAAAAGTGAATAGTAAAACTGAGTACGTTTTTTTTAAATTTTAACGAGTAATGATTCATCAAGTCGGAGATAGAGAAATGAGCGAACAGATCCACGGTATTGCACTGGGCATGATCGAAACACGCGGTCTGGTTCCTGCCATCGAAGCGGCAGACGCCATGACTAAAGCAGCTGAAGTACGCCTGATCGGACGTGAGTACGTTGGTGGCGGTTACGTCACCATCTTGGTGCGTGGCGAGACCGGTGCTGTCAACGCCGCCGTGCGCGCCGGCGCTGATGCTTGTGAACGTGTTGGTGACGGCTTGGTGGCCGCTCATATCATCGCCCGTCCCCACAAAGAGGTGGAGCCGATATTGGCCATGAGTACTTCCATCAACACCCGGGTTATGTAAATTTTTATTATCACTCAAATAGGATTGTAAAACCATGGCAAATGAAACATACGGTATCGCATTGGGCATGATCGAAACACGCGGTCTGGTTCCTGCCATCGAAGCAGCAGACGCTATGACTAAGGCGGCTGAAGTACGTCTGATCGGACGTGAGTACGTCGGCGGTGGTTACGTCACTATCTTGGTACGTGGCGAGACTGGCGCGGTTAACGCCGCAGTTCGTGCCGGTGCTGATGCCTGTGAACGTGTTGGTGATGGTCTGGTGGCGGCGCATATTATCGCCCGTCCGCACAAGGAAGTAGAACCGATCCTTGCCCGTACTCTCCCCGCTGCCAAGGAGTAATAATGAGGAAGAGTCTGGGTGTGGCGGGGAGTTTCTCCTCATTCTCCCTAAAACCCCCAGCTCTGAATCGCTAATGTAAAGGCAGTGGAAATATGACACACGATCCCGCTATTTTCGGATATCTGGGGCGCGCCTTGAGCTTCGAGTTATCAGCTGTACAGCAGTATCTGTCAATGGCCAGACTGCTGGATCTACGTGGTATGCCACAGGCGGGAGATAAGTTCCGTCATGAGGCGCAAGAAGAAATGCAGCACGCGGAACGGATTATCGGCCGGATGCTTGCCCTAGGGGTAGCACCGAACGCAAGCCGTTTACGCCCTGTACGTCTCGATGGTTCGTTGCCTGAGTTGATTCAACATGCAACCGATCTGGAGACCATTATTATCGAATTCTATGCTCAGGCAGTGCGCCATTGTAGCGGCACGCAGGATCATGAAAACAGAATATTTTTTGATGCACTATTGCGTGAAGAGCAGCAGCATGCCAGCGGCATTAACAGCTGGTGGCAGGAGATCTTGAATGATCAATCAGCCAGGTTGGACTAAAGGAGGAGAGCAGCCATGAGCGAGAGCTGGATTACACGCAAACGTCCGGTGCGTCTTGAACGGCGCTTCGAATTTACTGATTACGATATGACCCGCGATTTTCTTGATCGCGCTGCAGTGCTAGCCGAGAGTGAAGGCTATTACCCTGATATGAGTTTTGGCCGCACCCATGTCGCTATTACCTTGAGTTCGCCGGATGATACGGATGAGGTCAGTGAAAAATTGTTGCAATACGCCCGGCAGTTGGATGCTCTGATCCCTACTTCGGTATAACCGGGTAACTGAGTTTTAAGGTTGATTAACAAAGGCGAGCAATCATGAGTACAAACAACAAACCTGATACTAGCAATTCAACGACAAAACCAGCCGCTGAGGCTAAGCCTAAATCTAAGGCCGTTGAAAAGAATACGGTTGCGAACAAGGATAAACAGCCGCAAGAGGTAACACCCACTTTCGTTTCGCGCCGAGTCTGGCCAGACTGATCCGTTAGGGCCACCGCAATCGATTAAATCACGGCTCTTGTCAATACAAGATATTCAATACGGAGTGTCGAACGCAAACTCCGTAAGGGGTGTCATATGACAATCTATATGACCTATGTTCAGTTAATCAGTCCGTCTATAGTTTAGCAAGTGGTTGATCTGAATGCGGATGATTGTGATTGATGAGCAGGAGTAAAGAATGAGTGAGCTGTATAACTCAAGATTCAAGGGCGGTCTGCCCGATTACCTGATTCGTCATATCACCTTTAGACAGATGCAGATTTTCGAGGCCATTGTTCGTTTGGAAAGCTTCACTCGTGCTGCGGAGGAATTGTTCCTTACCCAGCCGACAGTCTCTACTCAACTCAAGAAGTTGAGTGATGTCATTGATATGCCACTGCTCGATCAGTCAGGGCGCAAGCTAAAACCGACCGAAGCGGGCGAATTCTTATACAGGGCCATCCGCCAGATCTTCGATACCATGGCTGATCTCGATACGCGAATCGCCGGTATCAAGGGCATGACCTGTGGTCGTTTGCGTTTGGCAGTTATCTCCACAGCAAAGTATTTTGCACCGGAGATTTTGGGGGATTTTTGCCGTGAGTACCCGGGCATTGATGTCGCGCTCAAGGTTACTAATCGTGATCGCATTTTCGAGCGTATCCAGAACAATGAGGATGATATCTACATCCTTGGCCAGCCGCCGGAGAAGGAACTCAATCTTAAGGCTTATCCCTTTGCACCGAATCCGCTGGTGGTGATGGCGGGACGTGATCATCCGCTCTGCAAGGAGTCAAATATCACTATCGAACGACTGGCGCAGGAGCCTTTTATTTCCCGTGAAGTGGGTTCAGGCATTCGCGATACGGTTATGCGCCGCTTTGCCGAGCATGATTTAACACCCAAAGTACGTATGGAGTTGAGTAGCAGTGAGGCGATCAAACATGCCGTGGTCGGTGGCTTGGGTGTGACGGTGTTGTCGCTACATGCACTGGTGCTTGATGGTGCCGATGGTCCGTTGGATTTACTTGATGTTCAAGGCTTCCCTATCGAACGTAAATGGTATTTAGCACACACCCGTGACAAAGAGCTGCCGCCAACGGTGAAAATGTTTCTCGAGTTTGCTCGTGCTACCGAGCCGGTGATCAGTGAGCGGATGAAGATTCTTTACGAACAGTTTGCTAAGCGCAAAAAAAGCACTCCGGTAGGAGTATGAGTGAATAGTATGTTGAGTTTGGTATTGAGCATTGCGGTGGTAAAGATGGAGTATTACAGATGATCAAGTTGCGCACCTATGTCTTCATTGATTCGTTGCAGCCGCAGCTTGCCACCTATTTAGGTACTGCATCGCAGGGGTTTTTGCCGGTGCCGGGTGACTCCTGTCTATGGATTGAAGTGGAGCCTGGCATGGCTATCCACCGTTTGACCGATATTGCCCTTAAGGCGACACGGGTTCATCTTGGCCAGCAGGTGGTGGAGCGTGCCTTTGGTTCCATGGTGTTTCATCATCGTGACCAAAGTGATGTCACCGAGGCCGGTCGTGCGGTATTAAATAGTCTGGGCACGACTGAAGACTCACGGCACAAGTGTCGTATTACTTGGGGTGAGGTTGTTCGCGCCATTTCTCCCGACCATGCGGTGTTGATCAACCGTCAGGATCGCAAGGGTTCGATGATTTTGCCGGGGCAGAGTATGTTTATTCTTGAAACCGAACCGGCGGGGTATATCGTTTATGCCGCTAACGAGGCCGAGAAGGCCGCCAACATTACGTTGGTGGAGTGCCGGGCTGTCGGTGCTTTTGGTCGTATGATATTGGCCGGTAAAGAGGCCGACGTTAACGCCGCAGCACACGCAGCGATGCATGCAATGCGCAAGCTTTCGGGCCATTCTGCGGGCACTGATTAATTTTTAGTTATTTCTAGATAACTATTGATTGCTGTACTGCCAGAAACTATTTCTCTATCACAGTACGCCGAGAGAATCATGTAGGCTGGGTTACGCGCCCAAAGAGCGGGGTGCTTCGTCCATCCTACGGCGCACTATCTGCGTAACATCAGTTATTTAATGTTGACCGATGTTTTGCCGTGCCATGATCGGGTGCTGAATTTACAGCAGGCGGCGGGTCTTCTGCACCAGCCGGTGAACCGACCGGGCGTTATTGAAGCGCATTACCTCATCCAGTGCTATCCAGCCGATCTCATGGGACTCATCGTTGCCGGGGACGGACAGCCGGTCGTCGATCTCCACCAGAAAGCGGATATCAAAGTGTTCGTGACGTGGGTCGTGGACGCTAGCATAGACGGTGTGCACATCGACATCGAAAATCGTCTCACTTACCAGCTGGATATGTTCGGCGGCGATGCCGCTCTCCTCAGCACATTCCTTTAATACCACATTCAGTATGTCAGGATCATTGTCGGCATGACCGCCCGGATGCAGCCAGAGATTGAGTTTGCGGTGGTGCATCATCAGTACATG
>JAYUTP010000232.1:0-2501 GCA_043755075.1 Tenderia sp. (SeqCode) | reverse complement strand
GTGGTATTTGGCAGCGGCGGTATTGGGAGCATCAAATCCGGGATGAAAATGATCTGGCGCGGCACGTGGATTACATTCATTACAACCCGGTGAAGCATGACTGGGTCAGCCGTCCTGTGGATTGGCCTTATTCAACACTGCACGGTTACATCGAGCGGGGCAGGGTGACGCCGGATTGGGGCGAGTGGATGATGGGGCCAGCGGTAAAGGCGAACGCTGAGATGTTGGGCTTCCTTTCATTCAGCCCAACCTACCGCGCTGAGAGCGCCTGACCTCTTGACTCTATTATTGTGACAGGATCGTTATGCGCCTAAGTCAATCCAGTTCCAGGCCCCGTTTTCCCAGTAGTTTTGGCAAAGGTGACCGTTGGAACTGGTGAGCCAAGCATAGGGTCTTCCGTCAACGCTGAGGGCTCCTACTCCTGCGGCAGCGGTTAGTGTAGTTGAATTCAACGGGGCTCCCATGTCGTACCAAACCCAAGTTGAACCAGCCCAATAGTTTTGCCACAGGTGACCGTCAGAGCCGGTCACAAAGGCATACAGTCGACCGTCCCCTGTATGGCATACCCCAACGCCTGCTGTGACCGTATTCGACGCGACATTGCCGGGAGTACCCAGGTCGTCCCAAACCCAGGTTGAACCAGTCCAATAGTTTTGCCACAGGTGACCGTCAGAGTCGGCCACCCACGCATATGGTCGACCGTCCGGGGTGGTAGATGCCCCAATGCCTGCTGTGACCGTATTTGACACGACATTGCCGGGAGTACCCAGGTCGTCCCAAACCCAAGTTGAACCAGTCCAATAGTTTTGCCACAGGTGACCGTCAGAGCCGATAACAAAGGCATACAGTCGACCGTCCCCTGTTGTACACACACCTACTCCGGCAGACACCACGGTTGCCACTGTAGTTGTGGACGGCGTTCCCGCGTCGTACCAGTTCCATTGGTTGTTCTCCCAGTAGTTTTGCCACAAGTGGCCCTCCGTGCCTACTACAAAGGCATAGGGTCGTCCGTCCCCGTCCGCGCAAACGCCCACAGGCTCCCCTATGCCTTTCGGAAAATTCTGGGTTCCCCAGATGACCACAGAAAAGTCCTTTTTCGTGTTATTAAAAGGAATGAGGCCTTGCGATAGTGGAATTACATTACGATCTGTTGCGTACAGCTCGAATCTCTCGGGCGATGTCACGGCAACCCCTCGTCCCCACCTAAACGACGAGTTTGGGCTCTCAAAAGCCCAGACAGTTAACGCCGTGCCCCATAGGGGATGGTTAGCGATAATTAAAGGTAAATTCTCTTTTACAATCCGCACCGTGTCGCTCACGCCAGGAATAGGGACCGAACGACGCGATACGAAAGTTATTCCTGTTATTGCTTTATCTTTTATGTCGACGCGATAGAGCGCGACCGTCGACCTTCCACCACTATCTTCGCCATTCACGGCAATTAAATAGATCTTGCCATTGGTCTGGGTGATAAGGCCCAAACCTGCGCCAGAATCAGGAAAATTGTCATAATTAAAACTACTTTGCAGATTGAGTGTGTTATCCAAGGAGTAGATTGTCAGCTTGTTTCCGTTGACACCCGCCACAAAAAATTCACCGTCTTCAATCTGTTGGGTCATGGCAACGCCATTGATGCCAATATCGGGACGGTCTAAGGTTGCTAAGGGACGAGAAAGGGGGCCTTTAGAGACGACGTCGCGAACGTTGTAGATCAAAATGTGCGATTTATCTGAGCCGGGCGCCGTAGCCGACATTTGGATTCCAACCGCTAAGTACATTCCGCAAACCTGCATCCCGCACGGATGAGGCTCGGTTGCGGGGTGATTTAAACTGATACTTCCTTGACTGCTTTCAGGAAGGTCGCCGCTCAGGTATTGCCCCCTTCCAAGCGGATTGGAGATGAGTTCAAGCACCGTATGAGAGAAAATCATCTTTCCTTCAAAAGTTGCAACTCCCTTGAAATGTGATAGGTTTAAATCCATTACGTCCGTGGGATAATGGCCAAAACAATCGAAGTATTTGCGGTCGCCACGCAAGTTCAGAGAGGAAAATGCGGATTCGACATCGCGCATTTGAATGTTCTTCGGTACTGCATCTTTGTCATAAAGCTGATTCATAGAGTTCTCCGTGCTATGCACTGGTGGATTCAAAAGCGAAGTGCAACTATTGAATGGATTATAATAGGGTCGAGATGCATTAAGGCAGCTAGCTTATAGATTGCATGATGACTCCTGTTTCTCTTTGGTTTAAGTTCCCGTCACAGGGACGGAGGGAATTACGATTTGCATTGTGCCTTCGCTGATCCAGTGAGCATTACCAAACAGTGTTGACATCAACGAAATCATTGTATTTTCAAAATCTACTCCAGTCTGTCCCCAGAACTGGTGACATAAAACAATCCGGGCGGCGGTCTAATGTGGCATCATGGGCAGACCGCGCCAGCGTTACCCTTTGCCTGCCGGAACTTGCGATGGATCGCCGTTTCTCATGCATATACTCTC
>JAYUTP010000231.1:0-3468 GCA_043755075.1 Tenderia sp. (SeqCode) | reverse complement strand
AGAAATCGTTGCATGGTTTATCCGTGTACGAGCGTGAACGAGCCCGTATAGCTGGTTGAGGTTGTCCCAGGTTTCGTAACTTCAAGGAATCCCATCGCGGCGTTGTCAAACACGCGGACGAGATTGAAAGCGGTATTTATCCCGTCAGTAACACAGACCAAGTTAGCTGCCGGGCATGGCATGAACGCAATCGGATGGCCGATGACAAAGTTAATCACGCCTGTTAATACAGCCGCCGAGTTTTGCATTTGAGTTAAAGCTTTTACACCAACGTCGCCAGCTGCCAAAGGAGCAAACCACTGTCCTGTTGGATGGTCTAGCCGCCGTACAATCGCGCTTGCGGAACCTGTCAGTGATGGCAGGGTTGACGCGGCATTGGCTTGGTCAAGGTAGGTGCAAACCGTCCAGTTATGCGCCGTTGCCGCAAGCGCAGTTCCACCGACTTCAACAAACAGGAAGTTGCCACCAATGTAATCAGGATCAGTCGCCACTATTGATTGATAGCGTGTAGGCACACCAGTTACGGCTTCAGTCGCAACGGAGTTCATCGTTGTATTAACTTGAAAAAGACGGTCGTATAGCAGTAATGTGTTCGCTGTAACCGATGACGAAATTGCTCCATATACGAAATGTCGCGTATCAGGGGACACGTTATCAAATGGGTACGCGCCTGTAGTGGCGCTGGTTGTAATATCACCACCGGGGGCACCGGACGCATTTGCACCCGCTACGGGGTATGCGCCTACACCCCATAAAGAATTAGTGACCCCTGTTACGCCAACCGATCCGGCTTTCTGAAGAAGAAACTCACGGCGTTTTCCACCAGCCGTTGCTTCTGAAATCAAGTCTGAGAGGGAAGCGAAACCGGCCATACCAGCTTGCCGGCGAAGAATATTCGACATCAACCTGCGCGCTTTACTGCTCTTCCGCATCAAAGTTTCGGCGCGTTCAATTGCAGACACTTCCGACCCGGCCAGAACGCGACCAGAAAAATTGCCGCCAGCGTGAACCATGACATTACCGGGAACCCCTTGAATCGCTATCGGAGGTCCGTACCAAGTAAGCATAGAATCAGACAATTTCTTAACTTTATCAATCCCAAGCCAGTTTTCAAGGTGTTGAATTTTCATGGTTAAGCCGTCTTTTTAACTGCGGTGGAGAAGATACGCACGTCGGTCACAGCAGCCGATAATTGCGCGGTCCAGTTTGTGTTAAGGGTTGTTTGCTCAACCGGATCAGCGGAGTCAGCAAACCCAACCGTTTGCCCGGCAGGAACTTGCAGAGAGAACGCAATAGTCCCGGCGGTGGTGTCACGGAAGTCTACTCTCACGGCAGTGGCCGAGGTGTTAGATACAGTAACCTTTGTAAGATCGTGAAACGTAGATGCCGCTGCCGCAAGTAATGTCGTTTCAGTTGTTAATGTCAAAGTGATCGTGTTTCTGATACGCCTGCCACGCGGCGCGTTCATCACAACGACCAGCTTGCCCAACACGTCAAAGAACGTATTTACCCGGTCTAGCGCACCTACCGCAGTGGGGTCTGTGGTTCTGCCTACACCACCAATTTTTACGGGGTTTCCAGAATCCACACTATCGTGTGCTATATCCCCAGCGGAGATAAATGTTCCGGTCCCTGAAACTGTGCCAGATATAGACAAAACACTATTGTCAGAGGCGATGGCAACACGTTGAACCCCAGCTCCAGAAACTCCATTTCCTGTAGCAATAGCAATACTGTTTATTTGTGTAACATTTGAAGCGTCGGCATCGGATAGAGCGCGAGAACCAAAACGGTTCGCAGAGCTACCACGAACCTGATAAGTAACGTCGGCGACGCTGTAGTTAGCCTCGACAAAGTAACCATTAAGGTCGGTATACGCCCCAAAACGAAGGCGGGCTGATGGTGCAGCGGTGTTGATCCACTCATAGGTGAGATTGAAATCCATCGACTCGGTACGTGGAGTAGAAGTAGCTCCTGCCATACGATGATAAGCAGCGCCATCTATCATAAAGACCGCGCTGTTACCTACCCAGAAAATATCATAACGATGAAAATTGCCATCTACGATAGCCGTGCCTGTTACAACATTGAAGGCTGCTGAATCAACCTCTGTATCCGCACCGGCTTTACGTGCGAAGAATTTGAATGACGTTAGGTTGGCCGATGGAAGGAGAACACCGGTCTGTATGTTTGATGTTGCACCAGTCAAGAACGTGGCTGTATTGATTGACCGAAGTATCCCAGTCGAACCCGTAGTCGCTCCTGTTCGGCACACCAAAGCACCACCAGTAACTGCTCCCGTGGCCGACCCTGTTAGGGTGGCAGTGGCTGGGAAAGCTGTGTCTTCTGGTCCTGATCCAATACCGTCGGCAAACGAATCGCCCATGATTCTGGTTTTTAGCGCAACGATCAAATCGCGCAATGGTGTGATCTGCGCTGTTTGATTCATCGCAGCGTCGATAAGGTTCGACGCGTTGGATGCCTGGACAACAGGAATACTTGAAGCTGAAGTCTTCTGGCCTATTGTTGGCGCGGTTGACCCGATCCATCTTGCATTATCTACAGGATATGGATTCGCTGATCCTACATCGCCAGCATTTACGCCATCAGCTCCATGTATTAGCTTGACCCGCTGGAATTTGACCCCAGCAATATCGTCAGAGGCAATAAGGTCGCCACCTGAACCTAAGTTCAGGAGAGTGTCATCAGCCATTGATAGTATTCCCAGTGAGTGTAGTGGTTCCGTATGTCATTACGATCTATCCTCCTGTTCCGTTGTTGCGATGATCTGATTGATTTTGCCGTCTTCGCGGCTCACATCGAACACGTAGCGCCTATCACTCTTGCTCTTCTGCATAATCTGCGCAATGGACTTAATTGATTCTGTCTGAATCGCCAACGTGAACGACATGGATTCGATGACGGCGCTCACGGTGCGCTGCATTTCAGTAAGTGCCTTGGTCATCGCGGCGGCGTGCTTGGCCAGCTCAATGACAGACTTGGTAACGGCGTCCTGTTCTTCGCTGGAATCATCGTCACGCAATATTCTCGTTCCATCATCGAACGATCTTCCCTGCATGCGCAGTTCCGTGCGGTCTTTAGAGGTCAGTTGCTTAGGCATTCGAGCAGTCTCTGGGCGAGAGATTCTTGTTTGTCAATACGCACCAACGCCTCGGCGGCATCTTCCTTGACCGTAACGGTCTGGCCTCTCTTGTTGGCAGCCTTGACGTTGACAATCGTGCCTTTAGCGGTGACATACTTGTCTGACGCCAGATCAGGGGATAGGTTTTTGGTAACTGCAGGAACGGCTGGAGCTGCTACTTCTTCGGCAGATTGATCGACAGCAGTTTGCTTCCCGACGGGAGCGCCTTTAACCACCCCAGGAGGCTCTGCTCCACGTCCTGCCCGCTGGCCAGCGACTTCTCGCTTAGCTTTTGACTCGGCGAGTTTTTCGTCGGATTCTTTGAG
>JAYUTP010000230.1:0-2365 GCA_043755075.1 Tenderia sp. (SeqCode) | reverse complement strand
GGCAGCAGGAGCTTATCATACGATCGCCATTAAAACAGACGGCAGCCTATGGGCATGGGGTCGTAACGACAATGGTCAGCTTGGCGACGGTACGTTAGTCAATAGATCACTCCCCACCCGCATAGGCACAGGTACCGGTTGGACTGCCGTAGCGGGGGGGAATCTCCACACGGTTGCGATGTCGGGTGTGGCTGGCGCGGCTACCTTATACGCCTGGGGAGACAATCAATACGGTCAATTGGGCGATAACTCCGTCATAGATAAACTTATTCCAACATTGGTGGCGGGGGGTATTGTCAATTATCAATCTGTCGCGGCTGGCGCTTACCATACAGCAGCGGTTAGTGGGGACGGAACGTTGCGGGCCTGGGGTCACAACAGTTATGGACAGCTGGGCGATGGCACGGTGATTCAACGAAATACCCCAACTCAGATTGGTACCTCCACAGCATGGCGTTCCGTAGCGGCGGGGGATTATCACACGGTAGCGGATCGGGTGAATAATGCCGTGTATGCGTGGGGTACCAACAGTCTGGGACAGTTGGGAGATAACACAACCGCCAATAAGCTCGCCCCCACACTATTGACCGGGGCAAGCTACAAGGCGCCCGGCGCAGGTACCTATCACTCTATCTCTATTAGAAGTACGGATGGCACAGTGTGGGCTTGGGGTGGCAACTCAGACGGGCAGTTGGGCGATGGTACATCGACCCAACGCAACACTCCGGTGCAGGCTGGCGCTGCGGGCGGGTTAACCGCGACAGCAGTGGAAGGAGGCGCTGCGCACACGCTGGCAATTAAAACAGACGGCACCATGTGGGCCTGGGGTAACAATAGTTATGGTCAACTGGGAACGGGTACGCTGAACTGGAGCAATGTTCCGGTACAGATTTCTACTGCCGGTAACTCTGATCAGCAAAAGCCGACTGTGCCGACCGGGTTGACATTAGCTCCGTCCCCCAATCCTTATACCTTGAGTTGGACCGCCTCAACAGACAATGTGGCGGTAACCCAGTATCAAATCTATCGTAACGGTGTGAACATCAATACTGTGGCTAACTCACCATTTACCGATTCTGCTGGCGCAACCAACAGCACCTATACCGTATCTGCATGCGATGCAGCGGGTAACTGCTCGGCGCAAACCGTTGCAGTGGGTCGGGACGTCACGGCGCCGAGTACGCCCGGTACCCCGGTCGCTAACGTAACCAGCCCGACTGAGATATATTTGAGCTGGGCAGCCTCCACCGATGCTGTCGGCGTAACGCGATATGAGGTCTATCGCGAAACGCCCGCACCAACCAATACACTGATTGGTAGCCCGACCACTAATAGCTTCACAGCTACCAACCTCGCGACCAATACTGCCCACACTTTTACTGTTAAAGCATGCGATGCGGCGAACAATTGTTCGGTGAAATCTGCCGCATCGACTTCGAAGACTACCTTATCGTCACCCGACCTGACTTCCCCCACCGTTCCGGGGGCAGTTTCTGCTGGGGTATCCGGAACAACGATTAATCTGACGTGGACAGCCTCTACTGACTTGGTTGCTCCGTTTACCGGAGTTAAAGAGTACAGAGTTTACCGGAACGACAGCGGTACGGCTCTGGCCAGTGTATCGGCCTCGCCCTATGCAGATACCGGCCGCAGGCTGGATTCCACCTACAAATATATCGTAGCGGCATGTGACTGGGCAGGTAACTGCGCATCGTCCCCATCTGTGTCGGCCACTACTACTGCGGCTGGAAGTTTCGCGGTCAGCGCGGTGCTGGATAATGCGACACTTACCTTTACCAGATCAGGGTCAGCTTCCTGGTATGGAGTGAGTGGAGTGGCAGCCACCGCCTCTGCCGTCAACAACAACGCGGCGATGAGCGGAGAACTGGGCAATGCTGCGAGTACCACGCCGCTCACTTCAACCCTTACTGCCTCCGGCATCACCGGTTCCGGCACATTGAGTTACCGCGTGAAAATATCATCAGAGTCAGATCGTGACTTCCTGAGTTTCAAGATGGATGGAGCGGACGTTGCCGGGATACCCCCAACCAGCGGCGAAGTGGACTGGGTAACGCGCTCCTTGGACATCCCAACTTCAGGCGCACATACCGCGACCTGGACCTACTCAAAGGATAGTAGTGGCACTGCCGGGAGCGACGCGGCCTGGATTGATCAAGTTGTGTTCACTCCCTCCACGCTTGACATCTCTCCCCCTTCGCCTCCCACCGGGGTGGTCGCCAGTGTGATTAGTGGTTCCCAAATTAATTTGTCCTGGACTGCCTCGACCGATAACATCGCCGTGACTGAATATCAGGTTTTCCAAGCGTTACCTGTTATCAGCCCAAGCATGGTCGGTAGTTCCACC
>JAYUTP010000229.1:0-20559 GCA_043755075.1 Tenderia sp. (SeqCode) | reverse complement strand
CAGAGCAAAATTTACAAGCTCGATGGGCAAGATAAGTTGCGGTTTATCATGCCTACGGAGACGCCAGCGGAACGGATTGAGGCTATTGAAAAAGTATTGGAGAAGCTCTCTTAATCATGCTGGACGTAATTACCAATGTTAATACCATGAGGTCTTTGAAGCACCACTTATTAAAAAACACTTTACTCACAGCACTTCTAACAGGCTGCTCCAGCCTACGGCCAGCCGTACAAATTTCAAAATAAAAAATGGGGTACTGCAACCCATTTTGGCCGCATGTTCACAATGGTGGGTTGGCATCAGACATGGCCACTACATCCGCTCATCAATAAAAACACCAGACGATTTTGTAACTTCACCGACTATCGAGCAAGAATTTTGTTTCAATGTTGCAAACTACGATATGTGTTTAGGCTAATAAAAACTCACAGCGAATATGGCGATGAACCTTAAAATAAAAATTATTTTTTACGTTTAACATCCAGCACATTCGGCAATGCGTCTATCTTTTGAAGTAGACGACTTAGCTCATCAAGATCATTGATCTTTAGTGTTAGTGTCATTGCTGCGATATGGCGCTTTTGATCTGTGATGGTATTGACGGCAATAATATTGACCTTATCGGTAGAGAGGATTGAAGCTACGTCCCTCAACAAACCCTGCCGATCAAATGCCTGAATTTGAATATCAACGGGGTAGACCTGCTCAGCAATTTCACCGCCCCACGCCACCTCCACCAGACGCTCAGGCGATTGATTGATATAACGAAGAATATTGGGACAATCCTGCCGATGGATAGTGACGCCGCGACCACGGGTAATATAGCCGCAGATTTCATCACCCGGCAGTGGTTTGCAGCAGTTGGCAATTTGGGTAAGAAGGTTTCCAACCCCTTCAATTGTTACACCACCCTCACCTCTCCCTTTCGGTTGGCGGGCATGAATCTCTGGTTCTTTTTCTACGTCATCATTAAGTGATTGAATCACTTTGACGACTTGCGAAGTTTTAATATCATTACGGCCAAAGGCTGCAAAGAAATCATCCACCTTGGAAATATTCAGCTGCCGTGCCAGCTTTTCAAAATTGACGTCATTCAGATTCAGACGTTGCAACTCTTTTTCCAACATGGCGCGACCTGTTGCGACATTGGTTTCAAAGTGTTGCGTCTTAAACCAATGCAAAACCTTACTGCGAGCACGTGTGGTGTGTAAGTAACCAAGTTCTGCATTGAGCCAGTCACGACTGGGAGCACCACGCTTCACTGAAAGTATCTCAACCTGCTCGCCAGTCTTGAGTTGGTAAATCAATGGCACCATATGGTTATTGACCTTGGCACCACGACAACGATGCCCGAGCTCGGTATGAATATGATAGGCAAAATCGAGTGGTGTTGCCCCTTTAGCTAGATCAATCACGTTACCCTTAGGAGTGAATACGTAGATGCGATCCTCAAAGGCATCGGATTTAAACTGATCAACGAATTCACCCGCATCCGTAACATCCTCCTTCCAATCCAACAGCTGCCGCAACCAGGCAATCTTTCGCTCGAAATCGGCATCAAATTGAGCGCCCTCTTTATAGCGCCAGTGAGCGGCCACACCAAGCTCATTATCCTGATGCATTTTATAAGTACGAATCTGCACCTCCACCACTTTACCATCAGGGCCGAAAATAGCAGTGTGAATTGATTGATAGTTATTCTGCTTCGGGGTGGCGATGTAATCATCAAACTCACCTGGGATATGGTTCCAAAGAGAGTGCACTATTCCAAGTGCTGTATAACACTGTGGAATCGTGTCCACCAAAATGCGCACACCACGAGCATCATAGACTTGGTGGTAATCAATATTTTTGCGTTCCATTTTGCGATAGATGCTGTAGATATGTTTAGAGCGCCCGGTTATATCCGCCTTTACTTCAACCTTGGCCAGTTCCCGTTGCAGGGTATCAACAAATTTCCGGACATAACGTTCACGGTCAACACGACGCTCGTCGAGCATTTTGGCAATTCGTTTGTATATCTCAGGCTTAAGGTAACGAAAAGAAAGATCTTCAAGCTCCCATTTTATCTGCCACATACCAAGACGGTTTGCCAAGGGTGCGTAGATATCGAGCGTCTCACGGGCAATGCGTTTTTGCTTATTTTCAGACAGTGGGCCGAGGGTGCGCATGTTGTGAGTACGATCAGCGAGTTTGATCAGCACTACCCGCACATCTTCCACCATTGCCAAGAGCATCTTACGCAGACTCTCAGCTTGCGCTTGCTCCTTCTTCTCTTTTTTGGAGGCATCATCCAACCCCTTAAAGCTCTGAATCACCATCATTTTGGTAACACCATCAACTAATGAAGCGATGCTGTTACCAAACTCAGTACGGACATCCTCAAGAGTGACACTGGTGTCTTCAACAACATCATGCAAAATGGCAGCCGATACAGCCTCATAATCCATGTGCACTTCAACCAGGATATTGGCAACCGCTATAGAATGTTGGAAATATGGATCGCCGGAAACACGCTGCTGACCCGCATGGGCAGCCTGTGCCATTTTGCAGGCTCGTGCGATGGTTTTGGCCCCCTCTTCAGGGTATTTTTTTTCAATGGAACTGAGCCATTCATCCACATCAATGTGCCCCTTACTGGAGTCACCACCATGAGAACTTGTCACGTTTACCATCTTATTTCCGTTTTAATTAGTTGACTGTAATGCTGGCTCGCTCATTGGAGCAACTGTTTAACGCAATCAAAAAACGCCTGATCGTCCACTCATTATTCTGGGTGATGTTTGCCATCCTCATCCACATGATTTTTTTTATCTTCACCAAACTCATGGCGCAATTCGACAAACAAGTGCAGCTGTTGGGCTACGCGAGCATTGACGCTCCCCTCTGTAAACTCGCCATCTTCATCCTCAACACCTGCAGCAACTCCTGTAAGAATTGCAATCCCCTCATCAATGGTGGAAACAGCATAGATATGAAAGTGACCTGCATCAACAGCATCCACCAAATCCTGACGCAACATCAGATCAGCAACATTACTCTGCGGGATAATCACGCCCTGCTCTCCCGTGAATCCTTGAAATTTGCAGACATCAAAGTAGCCTTCAATTTTTTCATTTACGCCACCGATCGCCTGCATCTGCCCACGTTGATTCACTGAGCCTGTGACGGCAATACCTTGCTTTATCGGTATTTCAGAAAGCGCCGAGAGCAATGCATAAAGCTCTGTGGACGAGGCGCTATCTCCTTCGATCTCACCATAGGACTGCTCAAAGACCAAGCTGGCAGAAAACGCCAGCGGGAAATTTCTGGCATAACGGGCCCCAAGATAACCGGCGAGAATCATGACACCTTTGGAGTGAATCGGACCGCCAAGATCAACCTCCCGCTCGATATCGACCACATCACCATCACCCATGCGTACCTGGGCAGTAATACGTGTTGGCAGACCGAAACCTATATCGCCCAGATCCATAACAGAGAGGCCGTTGACCTGCCCTATTTCTGCACCTCGGCTCTCGATCAACAATAAACCGCGCTGAATGGATTCATGAATCTGCTCATGGATGCGACTGCCACGACGAATATGCGCGTTTATCGCCATCTGTACATCATCACGTGTCACGACATCGTGGCCGTGTTGTTGTGCCCAATAATCGGCTTCACAGAGCAGATCGCAAACACTGCGCATGTGAGTGGTGAGATGATTGGAATCACCCGCCACTCTGGCGCTGTGTTCAATCACTCGCGCCACGCCTGTTTTATCAAACGATTTTAACTGCTCCTTTTTGACCAACGTAGCAATCAATCGAGCATAGAGATGGTTGCCCTCGGGACTGCGATCCATGTGATCTTCAAAGTCAGCGGCAACCTTGAATAACTCTTTAAATTCCGGGTCGTGCTCGTGCAATAAATAATAGAGGCTGCTATCACCCAATAGCACTACTTTAATATTCAACGGTATCGGTTCTGGCTCGAGCGAGGCGGTGCTGACCAGACTCATCATTTGATCCAGAGAACCTATCTGAATCTCTTTTGAACTCAGCGCTCGCTTCAAGGCCTCCCAACTGAATGGATGCTGTAATAGTTTGTGGGCATCAAGTATCAAATAGCCGTTGTTGGCGCGATGCAAAGCACCCGGTTTGATCAAGGTAAAGTCTGTGATCAGCGCTCCCATCACCGTCAGATGTTCAACCCGCCCGACCATATTTTGATAGCTGGGATTGTCTTCATAAACCACTGGGGCACCATCATCAACATGGTGCTCCACCAGCACATTAACCTGATAGCGTTTGAATGATCCAGCGCGACTTGCCGAACCAATGGACTCGTTTTCCTGCTCTTCGTCAGTGAGGAACAGATCAACATTTTCAATAATGTCATTCTGCACCGCCTCGAGGTAGCCGACTACTTCGGCATGGTCAGCGTAGGAGGCTTTCAGCTCAACAATCATGTGCCCTATGGCCGAAATGGTCACTTCACGATTAAGGCTCTTGAGACGATTGCGGGTCTCACGTCGCCACAAAGGAATCTGATTGAGGGCGCGCTGCAGCTCATGCTGCAACAGCTCTATCTCCGTTTCGAGACGAGTACGCTCATCCTCCGGGAGTTTCTTAAACTCTTTTGGGCTGATGGCCTCTTCCCCCTGCATCGAGGCAAAGACAAAACCATTTGGAGTACGAATCAGGGCTATTTTTTTATCATTGGCCAGCTGCCGTATCGCCTCAATAGTCTGCTCCTGTTTTTCTTCAAGCTCCCCATCCAGCGCCTGAATACGATTACGATAATAATCACTCTCGAAGACGACCGGTATTGCTGTGCGCAGTTCATCAAGCAGTCGTGCCATATCACGGCACAGTTCACCACCGCGCCCTTGCGGCAGGCAGATTTTGCGTGGTTTGTGAGGTTGTTCGAAATTATTAACGTAACACCACTCGGTTGGAGCCGCTTCGGAGGCTGCCTTCTGCAATAACAGTTGATTAACCACGCCATGTTTTCCGCTGCCTGCAGGCCCAATCGCAAACAAGTTGTAGCCATGTTTTTTAATTCCGATCCCGAAATGGATCGCCTCCAAAGCCCGTGCCTGGCCAATAATTGCGCCAAGATCTTCAAGCTCAGCAGTAGTATTGAATTCAAACTGACTGATGTCACAGGAGTGATAAAGCTGTTGCGCCGACAAGGGCTTTAATGCGGTCATTATGTTTATCTTTGTGATTTTCAGGAAGGACAAAATTGATCATAGCCCATAGGCTACAAGAGGGAGACCTGCTTCAGGGCGAAGCAGGCCTGTGCAGACAGAGAGATCTGAAAATATTAATCGTCGAAGCTGTAACCAAAGGCAGCAATCAGGTTATCTTCCAACTCAATACGATCTGCCAATACTTCACCTATATGAGAAAGATCACTCTCCAACTCATTAAGCTGAACACACTGGTCGCCACAATCATATTTATCGTTAAAGTCGAGCAGTTTGTTAGTCATCTTGAGGATATTCGGATAGATATCTTCCGCTACCACAAAAATTTCCTGACGACGTTCGTTCTTCTCGGCGAAATGACGATAAAGTTGGAAGTGAGCATTGGCGGCATAGTCCACCAGCGACTGACAGAACTCTTCCAGCAATGCCGGCACATCAGCATTTCCTACATAGGGCTTCTGCTGGGCCAGTTGAGTATAGAGCGTCAACATCCCAGTCCTCGAATCCACAAGTTTATTAATCATCACCAGTGAGCGTCCACGGCGATCTGTCTGTGGTCTATCGATTGTCGCTACCATAACTCCTCCATTCATATAGATATACCTTCATTGAAGATCATACCAAAGAATAGCCCAGCGTATAGCCCCCGGCATGCGATTGTTAGTGCCAAGTAGAAATGTCCCCTGAATAAGCACACCAGCGCCTGTAAAAACAAGAGGCGGACGTTCTTGAATGAATCAGATGATGATTCAAAAAGAAACAATACTGGCACAAATGATGGCGCTACTGACAACGGTAAAGTCGACCAGAAGGAAACACACCTATTTAGCGTCGACATACCTTGCTTCAAATGGATGATGATTTAACGAACTTCCAAGTCAGCAACAGTGCCAACAAACTAGTGAGCGCGGCCGCGCTATAGGTGATGCCAGCACCCGCGCCTTCCCATAAATAACCACTGGCGAGACTACCTGCTGCACCACCAGCACCAAAACTGATGCTGCTATAGAGCGCTTGACCACGGCCTTGATGGCGGCCAGTAAAGAATTTGTGTATCAGATGAATCGCCACCGCATGATAAATGCCGAAACTGGCGGCGTGCAGTAGCTGTGCAAACAGCAGCACACTTAACCATTCCACACCCCATGCCACCAATAACCAACGTAAGGTCGTCAGTGCTAGGGTGATCAACAACAACGTGCGCGCACCGTAACGCGGCAACAATCTGTGCATCACCAGAAAGACACCTATCTCAGCCACCACGCCCAATGCCCACAACTGGCCAATAAGGCCACGACTGTAACCACTCTCTTCGAGGTAAATGGTGAAGAAGGTGTAGTAAGGGCCGTGGCTCACTTGCAGGAGAAAACAGACCAGCAATACCATCAACACACCAGGACGCAACAACACCTGCATGATCGGTTCATGGCTTACCGTATGCGCAATCACCGGTTCTCGCGGTACCCATAAGCTCGAAAGCCAGGTGCCCAGCAGTATCGCAACAATGATTAACGGGACAACCTCAGCGCCACGACTCTCCAGCAACTCCCCCGCCCCCACTACCGCGAGAATAAAGCCGACTGACCCCCAGAGTCGAATTGCTCCATAACGATGTGTATCACTGCCCAGCATATTCATGGTGGTCGCCTCGAACTGCGGCAGCGCTGCGTTCCAGAAGAAGCTGAAGATTGCCATCACCAAGGCCATCCACCAGAAACTGTGATCGAGAAAGACACCGCCGAAGCTGATCAATGCCATCAACAGCCCCAGCCTCACGATAAATACGCGTTGCCCAGAGCGGTCCGCCACCCATCCCCAAATGTTAGGCGCAATGATTTTGGTCGCCATCATGATCGCCATCAACTCGCCAATATCAGCAGCGCCGAAGCCAAGGGACTTAAGATAGAGCGACCAGTACGGTACCAGCGCACCGACAGAGGCAAAAAAGAAGAGATAGAAGCTGGAGAGGCGCCAATAGGGCATCAGCGCCTCACAATGCTTGCAACGACGATGGAAGCAAACTCAGAGGTGCGCAGGAATAACAGGCGTTGCCGAAACCACATCCATATTCTGGGCGCGATGACGCAGCAGATGATCCATCAATACCAGTGCCAACATCGCTTCGGCAATCGGGGTGGCGCGAATGCCGACACAAGGATCATGACGCCCTTCGGTAATCACCTCTATCGCCTCACCTGCCAGATTCACACTACGCCCTGGCAGACGCATGCTGGAGGTCGGCTTGAGTGCAATGCTCACCAGAATATCCTGGCCGCTGGAGATACCACCGAGGATACCGCCAGCGTTGTTGCTTAAGAATCCTTGTGGCGTCATCTCATCGCGATGCTCGGTTCCTTTCTGCTCAATGCAAGCGAAACCGGCGCCGATCTCCACGCCCTTCACCGCATTGATGCTCATCATGGCGTGGGCGATTTCGGCATCGAGACGATCGAAGATGGGTTCACCCAATCCTGGGATCATTCCCGTCGTCACCACATTGATACGCGCGCCAATAGAGTTGCCCTCTTTGCGCAGCGCATCCATGTAACTCTCCATCTCCGCCACCTTGTTCACATCAGGGCAAAAGAATGGATTGCTCTCCACCTGAGCCCAATCAAACGCTTCGGCCTTGATCGGCCCGAGCTGTGCCAAATAGCCGCGAATCTCAATACCATAACGCTGTTTTAAAAATTTCTTGGCAATAGCACCAGCAGCCACCCGCATCGCCGTCTCACGCGCCGATGAGCGACCACCACCACGATAATCACGAAATCCATATTTCTGTTGGTAGGTGTAGTCGGCATGGCCAGGGCGGAAGCTATCCATGATCTTGGCGTAGTCCTTGGAGCGCTGATCGGTATTCTCGATCGTTAGGCCGATCGGTGTGCCGGTGGTTTTACCTTCGAAAATCCCCGAGAGAATCTTCACCACATCGCCCTCGCGGCGCTGCGTGGTGTGGCGTGAAGTGCCGGGTTTGCGACGATCAAGATCGTGCTGCAGATCCATTTCACTTAACTCTAGCCCCGGCGGACAACCATCGACAATCGCCCCCAAGGCTGGGCCATGGCTCTCGCCAAAAGTGGTGACGGTAAAAAGTTTTCCGTAGCTGTTGCCTGACATAATGAATGCGTCCTAACGATCTATTGCTGAACCGTCCGCCACGGCTAATTGCGACAGGCGGTGTGGATAAAGTTTGATTAAATAACCTTGGAGAAACGCTGTTCTTTGCTCTGTCTGAAATACTTGTCAAAGACCATGCAGACATTGCGAATCAGGAAGCGACCCGCGGGCTGCACCTCAATTCGACCACCATCAATGGCAATCAAACCATCCTGCTGCAACTGGTTAATATCGCCCTGCTCGACAGCGAAGTACTCATCAAAATTAATATCATACTTCGCAGCGACCACCTGTTTATCAAAGGCGAAATTGCACATCAGCTCGGTGATAACTTCACGCCGCAGCAGATCATCCTTGTCGAGCTCAACGCCACGGAAGATCGGCAGATGGCCAACATCGATAGCGGCGCAATATTCATTCATGGTACGCATATTTTGGGCGTAACTATTACCCACCTTGCCGATGGAGGTCATCCCCAACCCGATCAGGTCGCAATCCGCATGGGTCGAGTAGCCCTGGAAGTTGCGATAGAGGAGCCCTTCGCGCTGCGCCACTGCCAGCTCATCATTGGGCTTAGCGAAGTGATCCATGCCAATGTAGACATAACCGGCCTGTTGCAGACGCTCGTTGGTCATCTTCAGAATGTCGAGTTTCTGCTGCGCTGATGGCAGTCGATCAACGGCGATGCGACGTTGCGGCGGGAACATCTCCGGCAGATGGGCGTAGTTGAAGACCGAGAGACGGTCCGGATCCACCGCCAGAATACGATCCAAGGTTCTACTGAAACTCTCGGGCGACTGGAACGGCAGGCCGTAGATTAGATCGATACTGACCGATTTAAATCCCGCCTGGCGCGCCCCGTCGAGCGCCGCCATGGTTTCGGCCTCGCTCTGAATGCGGTTGACCGCTTTTTGCACCTGCGGATCAAAATCCTGTACCCCCAGACTCATGCGATTGAAGCCCAGCTCGCGCAGCAGCTTGATGCTGTCCGGCGTCACTTCACGCGGGTCGATCTCTATCGAGTACTCGCCTGTATCATCATCGTGGAGTTTAAAATATTTGCGCGTCTGCGCCATCAGCTCACGCATCTGCTCCGGGCTGATGAAGGTGGGGGTGCCACCGCCCCAATGCAACTGGTCAACCATGCGCGAACTGTCGAACAGTTCAGACTGCATCGCCAGCTCTTTGTAGATGCGATCAAGATAGGGCTGGGCCTTGCTGCGATCCTTGGTGGCAATTTTGTTGCAGGCGCAGTAGAAACAGAGGGTGTCGCAGAAGGGGATGTGAAAGTAGAGCGAGAGCGGTTGCCCGCCCGCGTTTGTCTCTTGAGCAATGCGCTTGTATCCCGGTTCGCCAAATCCTTCGTGGAACTGTACTGCCGTGGGATAAGAGGTGTAACGAGGGCCTGACTTATCGTAACGATTGATCAGGTCCATATCAAAAACAAGTGATTGATCCACGGCAAACTCCAGTCAGTGCAAATGTCGGGACATTATAGAGACATAGGGCAGTGATTTAAACGTTACAGTTCCGCCAAAAAGCGCTTGTGATAGTCGCGTAAGGTCTCGGCTGTCAGTAAAAAGACACCTTGGCCGCCACGGGCGAATTCGATCCAGACAAACGGCACCTCGGGAAAACGCTCAACCAGAGCCGACTCGCTGTTGCCCACCTCTACCACCAGCACACCGTTTTCCGTGAGAAACCCAGGGGCCTGCGCCAGAATGCGAATAGCGATATCGAGACCATCATCACCAGCAGCGAGCCCCAGCTCGGGCTCGCGACGAAACTCAACGGGCATGCCAGCAAGGTCTTCAGCATCGACATAAGGGGGGTTAGAGACGATCAGGTCATAGCGCCGCCCGGTCAATCCATCGAAGAGATTCGACTCGATTAGCTCGAGCCGTTCCCCTACATCGTGACGGTTGACGTTGATCTGCGCCACCGCCAGCGCATCGGCGGAGATATCGGCACCATCCACCGTCGCCCAGGGAAAAGCCATGGCACAAGCGATGGCGATACAGCCGCTGCCGGTGCAAAGGTCAAGTACTGCCTCAACCTGTTCAGCCTCGACCCAGGGGGCAAACTGCCCTTCTATCAGTTCAGCAATCGGTGAACGTGGCACTAGCACCCGCTCATCGACATAAAATGACAGACCACCAAACCAGGCCTCGTGGGTTAGATAAGGGGCGGGCAAGCGCTCGTCGATACGGCGGCGCAACAGCGCGACAACAGCATGTTTTTCGTTGTCAGTAAGACGGCTGCGCATCAACTCGACAGGTAGACCGGGTTTGAGATGCAGGGCATGCAGCACCAGATAGAGCGATTCATCCACCGCATTGTCGGTGCCGTGGCCAAAAAAAAGCCCGGCTTCATTGAAACAGCTGGCACCCCAGCGGGAAAAATCGACAATAGTCTGCAACTGCATGCAGCCTTCTTCATGCTTCTGACTCATGTGACACCTCTAAAAAATTAATCCGACAGGTAAGATGAGGGGAGCGGTCGCAGCTCCTTGGGTACGAAAAGACGGCACGATACATAGTATCACCTGCCATTGCCAACGGCTGGTGATGCGTGTCACCGGGCTAAAAATAAGGTGTGGAGAGAATCACTGGTGGTCATCAACAGGCCGATAAAGGAACCAATCGTGCTGCACCGTTGTAGATAACATCACCCAAGCCACACTTATTTCAGCACCTGCTCTGTCGGTACATAGGGATACCCCAGATCCTCGGCCACCGCCCGGTTGGTCACCTGCCCCTTGTAGACATTCAAGCCACTCCGTAGACCGGCATTGTTCCGTAGCGCCTTTTCGCCCTCCGCCGCCAACTGCAAGGCATAGGGCAGCGTGGCGTTGGTCAAAGCCATGGTGGCCGTGCGGGCACAGGCCCCCGGCATATTAGTAACGCAATAATGAACTACCCCTTCATCGACATACATGGGCGCTGAGTGACGGGTGGGACGCGATGTTTCAATACAGCCACCCTGGTCGATGGCGACATCGACAATTACCGCCCCCTTCTGCATCCTTTTCACCAGTTCCCTCGACACCAACTTGGGTGCAGCATGGCCCGGGATCAGCACCGCGCCAATCACCAGATCCGCCTGCGGGATCAACTCGTCGAGGGCATGGAGTTCGGAAAAACGAGTTTTGAGCGCCGGACCAAACAGATCATCGAGCTGCCGCAGCCGGTGCAGGCTCCGATCCAGCACCGTGACATCGGCCCCCAGACCCAGCGCCATCTTAGCCGCCTCGGTCCCCACCACGCCGCCGCCGATGATCACCACCTTGCCACGCGCCACGCCCGGCACACCGCCAAGCAGTACACCACGACCGCCGTTAATCATCTGTAGCCCTACGGCACCGGCCTGAATGGCGATGCGCCCAGCCACTTCGCTCATCGGCACCAATAAAGGCAGTTGGTCATGGGCATCGGTGACCGTCTCATAGGCGATACCAATCACCTTCTGTTGCAATAAATGCCTGGTCTGTTCAGGGTCTGGGGCAAGATGCAGATAGGTGAAGAGCAGCTGTCCGTCGTGCAGCAGCGGAAACTCGCTGGCCTGTGGTTCTTTGACCTTGATCACCATGGGGCAGGCGTAGATCTGTGCCGGCGTCGCGACAATCTTCGCCCCAACAGCCGTATAATGTTCATCAGGAAAACCAATCGCCTCGCCAGCACGGCTCTGAATCAGCAGCTCATGGCCCGCTGCCACCAGCGCCTGGGCACCCGCAGGTGTTACGCCAATACGAAACTCATGATCCTTGATCTCTTTAGGGACACCAATTTTCATTACACACCTCTGTTGACATGCGCGTTCCAGGCATTGCGTACTAACTGCGCCAGCGTCATCGGATCAAACGGCTTGGCAATCACCTCGATCGCGCCCAAAGACTTAAAGTGCGCCACCTCTTGCGGCTGCACCTTGGCGGTCATGAAAATCACCGGCGTCTGCGCCAGCTCCGGTAGTTTGCGTAACTCCGCCAGCGTGGTGGGGCCATCCATGCCAGGCATCATCACATCGAGCAGCAAGAGTTGCGGGGCAAAGGCCACAGCATTTTTCACCGCGTCAACCCCAGCACTGAATGTCTTCAGTTCAAACCCACCTACCGCTTCCAGGGCAATGCTGGCAACGGCCTGAATATCAGGCTCATCCTCCACATACAAAATTCGTTTCAGTTCTGACTGACTCATCTTGCGCCCCTCATAACCCATTCTTCACGCCGCATCTCAATGCTGCTCATCAGGTTCGGCATACATCGCATTTATTTCGAGTATTTCCGGGATATTCGCCATAAACTGCTCAACCAATAACGGCTGGAAATGGTGCCCGGTCTCTTTTTTCATAAATTCCAATGCCTTTTCCACTGGCCAGGCTTTTTTGTAGGGGCGTACCGACGTCAGGGCATCAAATACATCGGCAATAGCGACAATGCGCCCCACTAGGGGAATTTGCTCGCCACTCAGTCCATTAGGATAACCGCTGCCGTCCCATTTCTCATGGTGCGCCAACGCAATCTCACTCGCCATTACCATCATCTCCGAGTCATCACCGGCCAGAATATCGGCCCCAATTTGGGCATGACTTTTCATGATCACCCATTCATCAGCATTGAGCTTTCCCGGTTTTAGCAGGATATGGTCAGGGATGCCAATCTTGCCGATGTCATGCATCGGACTGGCGTGCAGCAGCAACTCGCACTGTTCATCATCAAGCCCAATCTCGCGCGCCAGCAAGGCCGAGATCTTACTCATGCGCAGGATGTGCATGCCGGTCTCGTTATCACGATACTCAGCGGCACGCCCCAGCCTGCGCACCACTTGCAGGCGGGTATCCTGTAACTGACGAGTACGTTCCAGTACGCGTGTTTCAAGCAACGCGTTCTGATCAAGCAGACACTTATGCGCCAACCGCGCGTCCAACAGATTATGCACCCGAACCGACAATTCATAACGGTCAAACGGCTTGGTCACATAATCGCGCGCGCCACCCTGCAACGCCTCAACCCTGAATTCTTGGGTGTTTTGCCCAGTGAGCACCAAAATGGGGGCAAGGTCGTGACCGTAACGCCGTTTCAACCGCTCCATCACCTCAAAACCATTCAGGTAGGGCATGTAGATATCGAGCAGGATCAGATCGCTCTGCTGCTCTTCGTAGAGGCGCTCCACCTCACGGGGATCAGAGGTAGAGACGACATTGGTGTAGCCTTCGGCTTTAAGAACATTTTCGAGCAGATAAACAATAGTGGCCTCGTCATCCACCACCAGGATCGAGGCTGACTTCATGTCCAGATCAAACCGTTTCATCTCCCCCCCTCGCATACATTACAACCCGATACACCGATCCATCAATATATCGACTGAAAGCCGCAAAATATTACCCGCTGCCGCTGCCGATTACCTTATGAACTCAAAACTATTGAGTTTGCCTGGCGCGCTTCTGACGAAAAAACGCTGTCAGTAGGCTAGCGCATTCATCACCCAGCACTCCACCCAGCAACTCAACACGGTGATTGTATTGAGCAGAACTCAGTATATTGAAGACGCTACCCGCTGCGCCAGTTTTTGGGTCATAGGCGCCAAAGACCACGCGTGCGACGCGGGCGTGGATAATCGCCCCCGCGCACATAGTGCAAGGTTCAAGCGTTATATAAAGCGTGGCGTCGATAAGCCGGTAGTTGCCCAGCGCTTGTCCGGCAGCACGGAGCGCCTGAATCTCGGCATGGGCAGAGGGGTCGTTAAGATTGATGGGACGATTCCACCCTTCAGCGATAAGTTGGCCATTTTTGACCAGCACCGCCCCCACCGGCACCTCACCCTCGCGCCCTGCTTGTTCGGCAAGGCGCAGAGCGTGGCGCATCCAGTGGTGATCGGGGGATTCAAGGGCAGCAGCCTCAGTCACGAAAGCACGCTATCCGCTCGATCATAAATTAAGTGACTAAAAACCAGTATTGATACAGGCTTTACGATTATTGCCGACGTTAATACCATGAAAAACACCACTATCAATAATTATTGAGGGAGTATATTACGATACCTTGCTCATTGGCCAAGCAAGTAAGATTTGAATTTCATATTGCCGTCGCCATTCGCAATACGCCTTTATCAATATAGCGCTCGCTCACCTATACAACCTATACCTTCAGGAATAATGGATAGCTAACCTTTGTCATGCCAGAATGGCACCTCACTCTGCCAACTGCGGCGCGCTAACGTTCCGCTTGCCGTCCGCCGATAAACACACTATCACCAGACAAAAGGGCAATACTGCAACCGTGCCGAACCCGCGCCACCCCATTTTGCCGCGTCTCAGCAGGTGGCTTGGTTTCCTGTTGGTTCCGTTGTTGCTTGGTGCGGGGATTACAGATCAGTGGGATATCACCACACAGCAACTGGATAAAATAAGCGCACGTTTTGGCGAACCCGCCAAGACCAAGATTGTTGCCTGGCAAGAGCTGATTCAGCGCTATAAATCTGTTCCCGAAAAAGATAAGCTTGAGCGCGTCAATCACTACTTCAACCAGATGCGCTTCACCTCGGATATGCAGGTATGGGGAGTCGATGACTACTGGGCAACCCCGGTGGAGTTCCTGATCGCTGGCGCGGGCGATTGCGAGGACTTCAGTATGGCAAAATACTTTACCCTGAAAGCGATGGGCGTCCCAGTGGAGCGCATGCGCCTGACCTATGTAAAGGCGACACAACCGGGGCTAACGGTGCGTGCACACATGGTACTGAGCTATTTTCCTGACCCCGAAGCCGAACCCTGGGTGCTGGACAATCTAATCGATGAAATCAAACCTTCCTCGCAGCGCCAAGACCTGTTACCTGTATACAGTTTCAATGGTGATGGCCTATGGTTAGCAAAACAACGTGGCCAAGGACAGCGGGTAGGCGACGCCAGCCGCCTGAGTCTTTGGAGCGGCGTAGCACAACGCATGCAAAATCTATTGGGCCGACTGATTGATGACTAACCGATATCCTACAGGACGACTTCGATGACCCTCTACCGACAACTGTTCAGCGCTATTTCGTTGCTGTTTATCACCATGTTTATCGGCACCTGGGTGACCAACATCGAGAGTACCCGCAGCTTTTTCGAAGATCAGCTCAGCGCACACGCCCAAGACACCGCCACCTCACTTGGGCTGTCGCTGTCTCCCCACGTTGCCACTCACGATAGCGCCACAATGACGGCGATGGTGGACGCCATTTTCGACCGCGGCTATTACCGCAATATCGTGGTCAATACGAGCGACGGCACACGATTGGTGGAAAGACACCTAACACTCAAAGCCGAAGGTGTGCCTGCTTGGTTCATCGACTGGATTCCACTGCAAACACCCGAACGCACGGCGCTGATCATGGCCGGCTGGAAACAGGTGGCCAGCGTCACGGTGCGCAGTCATCCTGGATATGCCTACGCCGAACTCTGGTCAACCACAATGGTAATGCTGAGTTGGTTCACCATACTGACAGCTTTGAGCATCGCCGCCACCAGCCTAGCTTTGCGATACCTGCTCAAACCGTTGCGCGCCGTCGAACAACAAGCCGAGGCCATCTGCGACCGCCGCTACACACTACAGCAGCGACTCCCTCGCACCCGTGAGCTTCGCAGCGTGGTTGCGGCGATGAATCGCATGACAAGCAAGGTTCAAGAAATGTTCGAGAGCCAGGCGGGGACGGCCGAGCGCTTACGCGAAATGGCCTTTGCCGACCCGCTGACCGGACTCGGCAATCGCCGTTACTTCGATGCACAGGCGCTGGCACAACTGAAAAGCGGATCCGTAAGCCAAGGAGCGCTGTTTTTAATCAGGCTCAATGGGCTCCAGGAATTTAACGAATCGGCGGGCTTCGAAGCCGGCGATCGCTTGCTTCAAAAAGTCGCCGAAATACTTGCCGAACGCGTAGCGAATACTGAGGATTGCCTCGCAGCAAAATTGTCGGGAGCCGATTTCGCCCTGCTGGCCGCTCACATTGACGCAGCCCAAGCCGAAGAATGGGCACAAAATCTGGTTGACCGGCTAGCGCAACTCCATGTTGACAACCTAGCACCCACACCAGATGTTTTACACCTCGGCGTGACTCTATTCCATCATGGCAATCCGCTTTCGGAATTACTGGCGCAGGCAGACAGCGCGCTGCGCTCGGCACAATCCAGCGGACCAAATACTTGGTCGCGCTATAAACACGATGTTGGCGACCAGACCGAGGCGCTCGGCAGACAGACTTGGGCGCTCCAGCTCAACAAAGCACTTCAATCCCGTCATTTCGAACTATACACACAGCAGGCCATCGCGCTTAACCGACCCAGTGAACCACTGCATCGCGAGATACTGGTGCGCCTAACCACAGAGGATGGTGTGCTGCATAGCGCCAACAAATTTATGCCAGTCGCCGCTCAACTCAGCCTCACCGCAGAGATCGATTGTGTCATCATCGACAACCTCGTCACCCACCTCAATCAGCAACCAACACCTTCCGCCCTGTTCGCCATCAATCTTTCGTCAGCGACAGTGCGTGATCCAACGATGAGCAATAAAATCCTACAGATCGCCGGACGTTGCAAGACGCAGATTATTTTCGAAATTTCGGAATTCATTGCAGTGCGTGAACTGGAAGCACTGAGAGAGTTTGCCAGCCAAGCCGAGGCGCTGGGGCATGTTATCGCCATCGATCATTTTGGCCGCGCCTTCAGCCCATTCGGCTATCTACAATCGCTACGACCGCACTATGTCAAAATTGACAGCACCTTCACTGGTGGCCTTGAGCATGATTTTGATCGACAGTTTTATATCCGCACGTTGTGCAGCGTCGCCCACAGCCTTGACATCCAAGTGATTGCCGCCAATGTCGAGGATGCCAAGCTATACCCCCTATTGGTATCGCTGAATGTCGATGGCGCACAAGGATATGCAACTGGCGAGATCCTACCAATCACTTATTAACCATCAAATTTGGGCCCCTCTGTGAAAAAAGAAGCGTGATAGATTTTCCCCTGCCAGCCCGATCAATTCCCAGTTATCACATAGAACGGAAAGAGTGCAGTGAGACGCATGTAAACAAGGCCCAGAATTAGGCTGAGCCCCACAATGAGAGAGGTGGATTTGGCGACATGCAGGTGGATGACTTTTGTCTCGTCCAACCTGCTGCGCCAACCCACCTAAGTGGCTGAAAACTTAGTTCCCTGGTTTCGGTTCTGATTCCGCCAGACGAGTCACCTTAATATTGATCTCCACGCGCCGATTTTCGGCACGGCCTTGCGCCGTATTATTCGATGCCACCGGCAGATCCTCGCCCATTCCTTTTACCACCAGCAGCTCTTGACGCACCTCACGCAACGCAAGGTAATCCGCCACTGCCTGTGCACGTGCAATCGACAGCGTTTTGTTATAGGCATCCGATCCTTGGCTATCGGTATGACCCACCATTTCCAGCTGCTGAAGGCTTTTTACCAACTTGATTTTTTCCACCAGCTCGTCCAACTCCACTTTACCGGCAGGTTTAAGCTCCGCTTTGCCGGAATCGAACAGCGCACCTGCCTGCAGGGTGATTCGCTCAAGCACGATAGGAGGCATGGCAACCGGCACCAGCTTTTCAACAATAATCGGTTTTGGTTGCGGCAGTGCCGTTACCACGGGGGCCGGTGTCAGCGCAGTGGCCTCAGGCACCAACTGTGTTGGGAAATCGGGCGGACAATTCACTTCAGTAAGATTGTCGGTCAACGGTTCCGCCTCAGGCGGCAGCGCTACACCGACCACCTTTAACATCATGCCTTCCCCGGCAGCTACCCGGTAGGTGGAAAACAGGCGATCATTTTCACCCGCGATCAGTGCCTGCTGGGCCGTGAACACCTCGTTTTCAGAGTCGAGCAGATCCAACAGGCTGCGCTGTCCGAGAGTAAACTGACTGCGGTAGCTATCGCGGGCACTCTGCGCCGCCTCAACACGCTGCCTCAGATAGACCAGTTGGGCATCGAAGGTTTTAAAGGAATTCCACGAAAGCCGCATACTCTCCACCACCTGACGGCAGGTGTGGTTGCGAACCTCTCTGGCCTCGTCGATCTGATGCAAGGTCTGGCCGCGCCGCGCTTTATCCTTGCCGCCAGCGAACAGGTTGTAACGCATGCGCAACATCGCCGCGAGGTTATTGTTTTCGCCCTCCGCACCGGCAATATTATTGTTGCGATTGGCCTCTAACTCGAGATCAAGACGCGGAAGATGAGGAGCTTTCGCCGTGGCGTATTGCTCCTTAGAGGCTTCAATGTCAGCCGCAGCTGCCTTCAGTGTCGGATGCCCATCAATCGCCTGCTTGACCGCCTCTCGCATCGTCGGCGGAATTTCATCGATCGGTGCTCTCGGTGATTCAAGATTGCGAGGTGCGGCATTCACCACACGAAAATAGTTAATCTCAGCCTCACGCAAGTTACTCTCTTCAGCCATCAGATTAGACTTGGCAAGCAGCAGGCGACTGCGCGACTGATCCACGTCAACCCCGCGTCCTACGCCAGAGATACTGCGCGAAGTCACCTGACTATAATTCTTTTCATGAACTTGAAGGTACTCCTGCGCCAGCTTCACCAATTCTTGCCGCATCAGCACATCGATATAAACCTCTGCAGTACGCAGCGCCACCTGCTCGGCCATGGCGTGAAGTGTATAAGCGCGAGAATTAGTGCGTTCCGTCTGGCGTCCCACTTCGTGGGTAGTCGCGCCCCCAGCGTAAAGCGGCTGCCGAAGTGTTAGGCCCGCCTCACGACGCGTCAGGCTGCGCCAGTCATAACCAGCAGCACGCGTTTGTAAATTATCGCTTCTTTCGCGGCCGATTCCGGCATTCAAATCAACCGTCGGATAATAATTCGCTTTTGCCTGACGCACCTCTTCATCCACCGACAAGCGTGTATAGATTCTTTCCAGCACATCGGGGTTGCTCGACACAGCCTGCCTGATGACCTCCTCCAATGTTTCGGCCGACACTGGTGCCGATACAGCCAGCGCGGATGTCACCATTAGCGCACAATATTTTAATTTCATCCTTATCCTCCAAATAGATTTAATCCATGTAATCAAGGCAACCTAAAGGCACTCGTTCAAGCTATTTTCAATGCTCAGTGAGCGCACGTTCTTTTACCTTCAATATTGGTTTGAGCAGATAGTCCAGTACGCTTTTTTGGCCGTTTTTGATATCAACCGTGGCCGTCATGCCAGGGATGATTTTTATAGGCTGCGTGTGGCTCCCCAGATGGTTTTGCTGAGTCCGAACTAAAATACGATAATAGCTCTCCTCCCTGCCAGTGTCGTTAGATTTTTCAGTAATCGTATCCGCGCTGACATGTTCGACCTTACCCGGCAAGCCTCCGTATATCGAAAAATCATAGGCGGATACCTTCACCGTCGCATCCTGACCAGGGTGCAGAAAAGCAATATCCGCCGGTCTTATTTTGGCCTCGATCAACAAGTTATCTTCTAGCGGGACGATCTCCATGATATCCATACCCGGTTGGATCACCCCGCCAATAGTGGTCACTTTAAGCTGTTTGACAATGCCTTTGACCTGCGAGCGCACAATGGTACGTGTAACTCTATCCTTGAGCCCTGCCAATGTTTCGCGTGTTTCCAACAGTTCGGCGTTGGCTTGATTCAAATCGTCCAGCGCCTTGCTGCGAAAGCTATTTTTGACATCTTCGATCTTGCGACTAAATTCAACAATCTCCGATTCTAGGCGAGGAAGACTCAGCAATGCCTCATCCCGACTGCCTTTCATATCGTTAACAGTGCGCTGCAGGCGCAATATTTCCACTGGCGAGATCGCACCCTCCTTCACCAATGGCTCTGACACTGTTAACTCCTGTTTCGCCATTGCATAGCTTTCGCGCAATGTCTCGATACGAGCGCGCAATTCGTTTACTTCATGCTGCTTCTGCGATCGCTGTTGTTTGAGAATCTCAGCTTTGTTATCCAGCTCGTTTTGACGTGCATTATATAGTTCACGCTGATCGCGCCTGTTGGCAGCATCGCCACCTGTTGACGACGCATAGGCGTTTGTCCGACCCTCCGCCGCCAAGCGCTGGGTGCGGGCGAGTAGGTCATTGTGTTTTTGTTGGGCCTCTTTGTAGGTGGCGGCAAAACGTGTGTCGTCCAGCCGCATCAGCGCTTGCCCCTTCTCGACCACATCTCCTTCGCGCACCATGATTTCCGACAGAATCCCCCCTTCCAGGTTCTGGATCAACTGGGTCTTACTGGA
>JAYUTP010000228.1:0-21989 GCA_043755075.1 Tenderia sp. (SeqCode) | reverse complement strand
ATCGTCGATCGCAATTTGGGCGCCGAGGTGGTTCGCGCGGTCGGGCTGGCGGTCGGCGCACGCGTGAAGGCTGCCGGCGGCACCGACGTGGTGGTGGGGCGCGACGGCCGCCTGTCCGGACCGATGCTCGCCAGTGCGCTGAGCGATGGCCTGCGCGACGCCGGCATGAATGTGATCGACATCGGCCAGGTGACCACACCCATCGTGTACTACGGCACCTTCGAACTCGGCACGGCCTCTGGTGTGGCGGTGACCGGGAGCCACAATCCGCCTGACTACAACGGCCTCAAGCTGGTATTACAGGGCGAAACGTTGGCAGAGGCGGCGATACAGCAGCTCTATCAGCGTATTGTTGTAGGTGATTATTGCACTGCCACTGCGCAAGGCAATGTCACTCAGCAGCTTCTGACTGCTGACTACATGGCGCGTATTGCGGGTGATGTAAATCTGTTACGTGAATTAAAGGTCGTGGTTGATGGTGGCAATGGCGTTGCTGGTGAAGTGGCACCACAGCTATTGCGGGTGCTCGGTTGTGAGGTGATTGAGCTCCATTGCGATGTCGATGGTACTTTTCCCAATCACCACCCCGATCCCAGTCAGCCGGAAAATCTTAGCGATCTGATTGCAGCCGTCAAAAGCCATGGGGCTGACATTGGCATCGCCTTCGATGGTGATGGCGATCGCCTTGGCGTGGTTGACAGTCGTGGCAATATCTTTTGGCCGGATCGGCTGATAATGTTACTGGCTATCGATATGCTCAAAGAACATCCTGGCGGCACGATTATCTATGATGTTAAAAGCACCCGTGATCTGCGACGGGTGATTGAACAGCATGGCGGTCAGTCGCTGATGTGGAAGAGTGGTCACTCCCTGCTTAAGGCGAAATTGAAGGAGACCGGCGCACTGATGGCCGGGGAATTAAGTGGTCACCTCTACCTGAATGATCGCTGGTACGGGTTTGATGATGCCTTGTATGCCGCTGCGCGGTTACTGGAGATCATCGCCAGAGGCAATCTCTCATCGGCAGATCTGTTTAAGCAGTTGCCGGAGGCGATCAGCACCCCCGAATTGCGGGCATCGTTGGCAGAAGGTGCGTCATTCAAAGTAATCGAACGGCTCAAGGCGCAGACGTCGTTCCCCACTGCGCAGCTGATCATACTCGATGGTATTCGTGCCGAATTTGATGACGGCTGGGGGCTGGTTCGTGCCTCCAATACCACTCCCTGTTTGACCTTCCGTTTTGAGGCGGAGACTCACGAGGCGTTGCAGCGGATTCAAAAAATATTCCGTGATGCTGTGCTGGCACTAGAACCCGGGTTAAAATTGCCATTTTAATTAACACTGTGTGGAATCTGTTATGACACTGAATAGAGATGCGGCCGTTAACGTGGCCAACGTATTGACCGAGGCGCTGCCCTACATTCAGCGCTTCGCGGGTAAAACCATCGTCATCAAATATGGCGGTAACGCCATGGTCGATGAGCAGCTGAAAAAGGGCTTTGCCCGCGATGTGGTATTGATGAAGGCCGTTGGTATTAATCCGGTGGTGGTTCACGGTGGTGGCCCGCAGATCGGCAAGCTGCTGGAGCGCATTGGCAAGGAGTCAACGTTTTTTGAAGGGATGCGTATTACCGATACCGAGACCATGAATGTGGTTGAGATGGTGCTGGGCGGCCTGGTGAACAAAGACATCGTCAGTTTGATTAATCAGCAGGGGGGACGCGCCGTGGGTCTTACTGGCAAGGATGGCGACATGATCCGTGCCCGCAAGCTCACCTTCAAACGCAACGCCCCGGAGATGAATACGTCGGAAATTATTGATATTGGCCACGTCGGTGAAGTAGCCTCCATCGATTGCGACGTGGTGAATATGTTGGTGCAGAGCGACTTTATCCCGGTGATTGCACCGATCGGCGTGGGCGAGGATGGTCAGTCATACAACATCAATGCTGACCTGGTGGCGGGTAAGTTGGCCGAGGTTTTGAAAGCCGAAAAACTGATACTGTTGACCAATATCGCGGGCATCATGGATAAGAATGGGGCCGTGTTGACTGGCCTCAATACCGCGCGGGTCAATGAGCTGATCGCGGATGGCACCATCTATGGCGGTATGTTGCCAAAGATCCGCTGTGCCATGGAGGCGGCGCAGGGCGGTGTGCGCACCGTTCATATCATTGATGGCCGTGTCGAACATTCGGTACTGCTGGAGCTGTTCACTGACCAGGGCGTTGGTACCCTGATCAAGGGCTAGTCAGCCTCGTTGCAGGCTCGACCACCGTTCGCAGTGGTCGAGCCTATCGCGTTAATTCCGCGTTAATTCGCAGTCTGTTTTTGGTTCAGCGCCCGGGTAATCTTTTTGTAGCGTTCCAACTCATTAGCGTACTGTTGTTGCGCCTCAAGCAGCTGTTGTTGGTGCTGTTTGATCCCCTCCTCGTAGGCGCTGATCTTCTTCTTGGTGGTATTGATGTTGGCCAGCAGTGTTTCTGGCACAGCCTGTCCTTGTTTCTCGTAATCACCCGCTTCGCTTGTCTGTTCGCGGAACTGCCTCTCTAGTAGTGAAAGCGTCTCTTGGCGCAAGTTGATGCCGTTTTTTATCTCTATCGTTTTACGATCGCGGGCCGCGTTGATCTCGTCGGCGGTGGAGTAAATGGTGAGCAGTCGCTGGTCGCGTTCCATTTGCGCCCTAGCTTCAGCATCGATTTTTTTATCTACGGGTTCATCTTTTTTCGCCGTGATGGTGGTTATGGTCAATCCCTGTTTATTGATGACGCGGTAGCCGTTTTGCACATACTCAGGTGGGACGCGGTCGGTGTAGTGAACATTGCCTTTACTGTCGACCCAGCGATAGAGGTCGGCAGCGAACAGGGTCGGAGTTGCTGTTCCCAATAACAGGGCGAGGGTAAGCGAGCTTCGAAGTGACCAAGTCATGGATTTGTGCAGCCTGTGCTGAGTGATAATCATGTGACCCCGTACTGTCGGCGGTAGGCGCTGACCTGTTCGCGGGTATTGAGTAATTCCGGTTTGTCCTGAAGATAGCTGATGAGATCGTCGAGTGTAACGATGCTGCTCACCTGTAGACCGTATTGCTGCTCCACCTCCTGAATGGCGGAGGTTTGGCCCTGGCCACGCTCCTGGCGGTCAAGGGCGATGGAGACCCCGGCGGGGGTGGCACCAGCGGCCTCGATCATCTGGATCGATTCACGCACCGAGGTACCGGCGGAGATAACGTCATCAATGATTAACACTCTACCCGCCAGAGGTGCGCCGACGATGGTGCCGCCTTCGCCGTGGTCCTTGGCCTCCTTGCGATTGAAGGCGTAGGGGAGGTCGCGGCCGTGATGGTCTGCCAGGGCGATGGCGGTGGCGGTGGCGAGCGGAATGCCCTTGTAGGCCGGGCCAAAAATCATGTCGTACTCAAGGGCTGAATTTTCGATGGCGGCAGCGTAATAACGCCCCAGCTTGGCGATGGCCGAGCCAGTATTGAATAGACCGCTGTTAAAAAAATAGGGGCTGATACGGCCAGATTTAAGGGTGAACTCACCAAAACGGAGGACGTCGGTGGCGATAACAAAATCGAGAAACTCACGCTGATAAGGCTTCATAAGGGGCTTTCCGTCAACAGAATAAACAGGCGCGCCATTCTACGCTGTGGTGATGGTGATAACCAATCCCCGCCGTTTTGAATTGATTTGATCAAGGCGGCGTGGGATCAGGCGCTGACGGCCTGTTTGACCGGCGTTTCGTTGCCGTTGGTGCCAGGCCCCTGGAGTTGCCGGCACATCTTGTCTAAGGTGATGAGCTGAACCTCCAGCGCCTTGCGTTGCCCCTCTAGCTCGCTGGTCTTCGAGGCGAGATTTTCTTTCGATTCGTTGATTTTGTAGAGCGTTTCCATGTGCTGTTCTAGTACTTGTTTGTGTTCAGTGACGTGTTTGGCCAGCGGCACCATTACATCTTTGAACCAAGTCTCGGCCTCCTGATTGGCCTGGAAGAAGATGTCACGGGCATGGCTCACCAGCGAGATGAAAAATTTTTTGATGACAAAATTCTGCTCAGTCATGGTGGTAACGGGGCTGCTGCGGTACTCCTCGGCTAGTTTGTAGAGGTTGACCATCTCTGCTTCATACTTCTCGGTGGAGAAGGGTTTGGGGTGGAGTGCTGAGAGCTCATTCTCTTTTTCAAATTTTTGGTAGATCCCAACAATCTGCTGATGGGTTTCGTTGGCGTGACGGGTGGCTACCTGCATGGTGTCACGGATGCCATCAAATAGTGTCTTCATGCCCGTCTTGAGACCGCCCGTGGTCCAGCTGTCAGACATTTGTTTGCGGGCGCTGTTGATGAGATGGTCGAACTTTTTCAGGCTTAACTCATCCAGCAGCAGCTTGGCCTGGTGGTTTAGAGTGCGGCGGCTCGACTGAAAATACTCCATATTGGTGTTGTAGGCGGCCTGTTTTTCCCGCGCCTTGCGCATCAGGTGCTGAATCAGGGTGGTGTTTTTACCGCTAACGGAGAGCAGGTCTCGATGCTGCTCAATGATTTGTTTCATTTGCGAGGCGACGCGATCACGATCTGTTTTGATCAGCGCGCCGACCTCATTGACCACATTGTTGCGGATAATCCCCTGCTTGGCGGGGATGATCTCTTTGGCCAGATAGTTCTCCAGCTCCAGTAGGCGGCTGCTGAGCAGCAGCGGCTCGTTCTCCTTGGTCTTGGCCAACAGGGCCTTTTGCGCTGAGACCGGAAAGATGCTGTCGATGTCGATGCCGAGGGCGTTGGCGACCTCGCGTTGTTGTACCGCAATGCTCTTCTCCACCTCCTCTAGGTTTTTCATCTCATCCCAGAGGGTGTCGATCTTGTTCAGCGCCACTACTAAGCCTTTTTCGCCACTGCGAAACTCTCTGATGTGATGTTCCCAGATGTCCAAATCGCTGCGGGTGACGCCGGTATCTGCCGCCAGCACAAACAGCACGGCATGGGCATTGGGCAGCATATTCAGTGTTAGTTCTGGCTCAGTTCCCAGTGCGTTAAGCCCTGGTGTGTCGAGAATGGCCAGTCCCTGTTGCAGCAGCGGATGAGGAAAACTGATCATGGCGTGGCGCCACTGTGGCACATCAATCTCGGTGGGTGGCGACTCATCGGTTTTGCGTCTTTTCGGCGTCTCGCCCATGTCGTAGAGGCCCAGGTCGCTGGCCATCTGCAACGGCACCTTCTTGGTTTTGACCACTTCTTTCATCGCCGCCACCATCTGGTCGGGCGAGTTGACGTCAAGGTGGATGGTCAGCCATTGTGACTTATCTCGTTTCAATTCAGAGATGCTCTTGTCATTTAGGCGCGTCTCGATGGGCAACAGGCGGATGTAAGCCTGATCCTCTTCGTGATCGTAAAAGAGTTCGGTGGGGCACATGGTAGTGCGTCCCGCTTCTGAAGGTAGCAGACGGCGTTTGTAGTCGGAAAAGAAAATAGCGTTGATTAGCTCGGTTTTGCCGCGTGAAAATTCGGCGACAAAGGCGATAGTGAGATGATCCGATTTCAGTGACTCAATCACGTCAAACAGCCGTACAGCGATTTCGCCGGTGTTCTGTTTTTGGCTCTCCAGCCAGTGGTGATAGTCCTGAATCACCTGGATGAGCTCCGCCTTCCAACGGTCGAAGGCTCTCATCTGCTGTTTGAAAATATCTTCCTCCATATGCCCTGCGCTTTCCATAATTGTCTGGTTTATAAGGGGGTGGTGGCCAAAACAGAGTGGCCGCCAGTTCAGAATACCTTGGCGTCACTCAGTTATCGGACGTAGGGGAAAGAGCCTTTAGAATATTTTTGGTCTACCGTTTGGGCGGTGTTTTTGGGGCGATAAGCGGCGGCAGTGTCGTGGAGTTGGTGACACTGAGCCACTGTCGCCATTGAGGGTCAATCAGCCCGTGCCCAAAACGTTTCGGCTGGCCCGTGGTTGGGTGTGCAGATTGATGATTAACGTCTGCTGTGGTTACTCGTACCCGCTCACGCCAGCCGCTGCCCGAGGTCGAGAATGGGGCTTACTACCAGGATCTTGAGCAGACCAATGGCGAGGAAGATCAAAATCGGTGAGAGATCGACCCCCGACATCGCTGGCAGTAGGCCCCGTACCGGGCGCATTATTGGTTCATTGAGGTAGTAGAGAATTGAGGTCAAGGGGTTTTGGCCACCAGGCCCAATCCAGCTTAGGATTACCTGCATCAAGATCGAGATCATGTAGAAGTTGAGGATCGTGGCAATCAACTCGCCGAGTGAGATGACCGCCAATCCAGCGAAAGGGAGTGTCATGCCCGCCGCCGTCGCCATCAGGAATATTTTGAGCATCTGCAACATGATGAGCAGCAGTACCGCCGCCATGTCGATGCCCGCCAGCCCCGGAATGATCCGACGCAACGGCTTGAGCAGTGGATTGGTGGCCTTGACGATGAACTGGCAGATCGGGTTGTGAAAGTCGGCCCGTACCAGCTGCAATATCAGCCGCACCAGTACCAGCATCATGTAGAGGCCAAAGATGGCCTCAATCAGTAAACTGGCGGCGGAAGTGAAGTAGGTGTTCATCTATCATTGCGCTCCTAATTGTTGTGCCAACTCTTCAGAGCGGTGGGCGGCGGCGGTCAACGCCTTGGCCACCAGTTCGCGCAGCTGTCCCTCCTCGAAGGTGCGAATCGCCTGCTCGGTGGTGCCCCCGGGCGAGGTGACGCGCTTACGCAAGGTGGCGCAATCCTCGCTGCTCTCCAGCGCCATCTTGGTCGCGCCAAAGGCCGTCTGTAGGGCGAGCAGTTGGGCGGTTTTTTCCGCTAGACCGAGGCCGCGGGCGGCCTCTTCCAATGCCTCAATGAAGAGGAAAAAATAGGCTGGGCCGCTGCCCGAGAGGGCGGTCACCGCGTCCATCATCTTCTCCTCGTTGACCCACAGCGCCAGTCCCACGGCACGGAGGATGGTCTCGGCGCTGTTGCGCTGTGCGGCGGAGACCTGTGGGTTGGCATAGAGCGCGGTGGCGCCCGTTTGGATTAGCGACGGGGTATTGGGCATGGCGCGAACGATAGCGACATTACCCCCCAGCCAGCGATTAATATCGGTCTCGCGGAGGCCGGCGGCAATGGAGATTACCAGTGGCTTTTTACGCTGTACCGATTCACACAGCTCCGCCGTCACGCTGCGCATCACCTGCGGCTTCACGGCCAGAATCAGGATGTCGGCGGCGTTGGCGGCCTCAATATTTGAGTCGCTGGTGTGGATTTGAAACTGCCGTTGCAGTTGCAAGCGTTGCTCATCGTTGTTGTCAGAGACCCAGATCGTGGCGGGGTCACAGCCATCGGCAACCAGGCCGCCGATCAGGCTGCGAGCCATATTGCCGCCACCGATAAAGCTGATGTTGCCGGTTGAGTTGTTGTTTAATCCGTTCATGATTTAGTCCTGTGATGATGATTTATAACGGGTCATGATGTATGGCCCAATGGCGAAAAGTCCAGAGTTCATTCGGCTGTGTTCAATTCGGGCCGTCACGCTGACCAAAGATGGCGCTGCCGATACGGACGATGGTCGCCCCTTCGGCAATCGCCGCTTCCATGTCGCCCGACATACCCATGGAGAGCGTATCGAGTGGCAGGCCGCTGGCGATCAAATGCACCTGTAGTTCGTGCACCTGACGAAATAGGGCGCGTTGTGCTTCGAAGTCGATGACGGCTTCCGGGATCGCCATCAGCCCGCGCAGTGTGAGGTTGGGCAGCGTGGCGATCTCTTGTGCCACGGCCAGCGCTTCGTCTGCGGTGACGCCCGCTTTGTTCGCCTCATTGCTGATGTTGACCTGTAGGCAGATATTGAGCGGTGGCAATTCCGGCGCACGTTGCTCACTGAGGCGGCGGGCGATTTTGATGCGGTCGACACTGTGAACCCAGGCGAAATGGCTGGCGAGATCACGGGTCTTGTTGGACTGGATCGCACCGATGTAGTGCCACTCGAAAACACTGCTATGAATGGTGTCGATCTTGGCGAGTGCCTCTTGCAGATAACTTTCACCAAAGGCACGCTGTCCTGCCTCTGCCGTCGCCAGCAGTGACTCCACCGGCCAAGTCTTGCTCACGGCCAGCAGCCGGATACTGTTGGCCGGGCGGCCATAGCGTATTTCGGCGTGGCGTATGCGCTGCAACACTGCTTCGAGTCGGGTTCTGATATTTTCCATTACAATTGCCCGGATACGTGGAGCGAGCTATTGTAGCAGCCACATTAAGAAGTGGATCTTTTTGCCGTTATCGCTAGGGACTCGTTTGCGTTGCCGTTGTTTCCGCACGAAGCAGGCCGCGCCATTTCAGGATTGAATAGAAGAGGGAAGTACCATGGATATTGCTGAGCTATTGGCTTTTAGTGTTAAAAACGCCGCGTCGGATCTGCATCTGTCAGCAGGTTTGCCACCGATGATTCGTGTCGATGGCGACATTCGCCGCATCAATGTACCGCCGATGGAGAACAAGGCGGTACATACCATGCTCTATGACATCATGAACGACCGCCAGCGCAAAGACTTTGAAGAGTTCTACGAGACCGACTTCTCCTTCGAGATTCCTGGTCTGGCCCGTTTCCGCGTCAACGTCTTCAACCACAACCGGGGTGTCGGCGGTGTTTTCCGTACCATCCCCTCCAACATTCTGTCGCTGGAAGAGCTCAAGTGCCCTGCGGTTTTTAAGGATATCGCCAACACTCCGCGTGGTCTGGTACTCGTGACGGGGCCGACTGGCTCCGGTAAATCGACCACTCTGGCGGCGATGGTGGACTATAAAAATAGCACTGAATTTGGCCACATCCTCACCATCGAAGACCCGATCGAGTTTGTGCATCAGAGTAAAAAATGTCTGATCAATCAGCGTGAGGTGGGTCGCGATACGCTCGGTTTCAGTGAGTCGCTGCGTTCGGCGCTGCGTGAAGATCCGGACATCATCCTCGTCGGCGAAATGCGTGACCCCGAGACCATCCGTCTGGCGTTGACCGCCGCCGAAACCGGCCATCTGGTCTTTGGCACGCTGCACACTAGCTCCGCCGCCAAGACTATCGACCGTATCATCGACGTCTTCCCCGCCGCTGAAAAAGATATGGTGCGTTCGATGTTGTCCGAGTCACTACGTTCGGTTATCTCGCAGACGTTGCTGAAGCGTGTCGGCGGCGGTCGTGTGGCCGCCCACGAGATCATGGTCGGTACCCCCGCGATCCGTAACCTGATTCGCGAAAACAAGGTGCCGCAGATGTACTCCGCGATTCAGACCGGCCAGGGATTGGGCATGCAGACCCTCGACCAGTGTTTAATGGAGCTGGTGCGCAAGGGTGTTATCACCAAACAGGACGCGCAGATGAAGGCCTCCAACAGAGACTCATTCCTGTAATAGACCCAAATCAGCGGGGCAGGTGCGCCTGCCCCCACTTCCTTACTTTAGTGGCAAATAAATATCGGTGAGCAGATCACTCTCTGTGGTCTCTGGCATCAGGTTCAGGTAGTGAAAAAAAAGGGGAAAATCGCGTAGTTCTTCGCTGCTTTCCGGCAACCACTGACGATAGAGGTAGTCAGTGCTTTCACCCAGTCTGTCGTGAGATCCAACGTGACGCACCACCGCGCAACGTCCGCCGGGGATCATGTCGTTTTTTACTCCTTGGGGATTTTCCGGTATATCGTGTGTGACCGATCCACCAATGTCGAAACGAAATTTCTCTGGTGCCGTCTGTTCTGGATCGTCATAGGCGATACCGAAAGTTTTGCTCGTTTTGATAGGTGAAAGCCCACTCTCTTTTCGCCATTCAATGAATTTCATCGCCGAGCTGTTGACCAGCGCCGGTGCGCCACGATGTTTCAGCAATGCGACTTTGGTCTCTGTAAAATTAATAATTTTGATTTCCATATAGTCTCTTCTCTCTCTTGCTGGCAGTTGATATTTTTCACCCCAGGGTTGCCACTCTGGAGCCTTTCTGAATTGGGTTGGTGTTTGACCAAAGGAATTTTTAAAGGCGCGGGAAAAGGATTCTGGGTTTTCAAAGCCTGCCTCCATGGCGATATCAATAATTTTTTCATGCGCATTGATGGCCAGCCGATACGAGGCATGTTTGAGTCGCATCAGGCGGATATAGCTAAATACACTGATCCCTGCATATTCGGAAAACTGCCGCAGGAAGTGATATTTCGAAAAATTGGCAATCTGGCTCAACTGCTCAATCGACAAGGTTTCAAATAGATGAGCATCGATATAATCGAACACCTGGTTGAACCTTCGCATGTACGCCTTTGCCGTCGTCTCTTTCACCAAACAATCTCCTCAATTCGGAAATAACTATAACGCTCGCTGAAATTTACATCCTGACAGAGATTGCTATGTTTGACGGCAGGGGGAGCGATGTGTAATACATCGGGGATTGGAATTCTGGTTGGTTCGGTTTTTTTAACGAGGCAGGTACGCCTGTCCCCACTCACCCTCTAGCCGATGCAGTGGATGTAGGTAGAGCCGCTCCAGATTGGCTGTTGTAAAAACCTCTTCGTTGCTTCCCATCATCACCTCACCCCCACCCAATAAAAGCATGGCGTGTGTGCAATAGCGTAGCGCCAGGTTGATGTCGTGCAGCGTCATCAGCAGCGCCCGACTGCCTGTTTGTGACCACTGTTGTAGCAGGTTGAGTACGGCAACCTGGTGATGGATGTCGAGGTGATTGGTCGGCTCGTCCAGCAACATCAGGGCGGGCTCTTGCGTTAGCAGCGTGGCGATGGCGAGCCGCTGCCGTTCGCCGCCGGAGAGGGTGGTGGTGATGCGTTCGGCCAGCGGTTCCAGTTGTAGCTGTTGCAGCGCTGTGAGTGCCTGCTGTTGGTCTGTCTGTGATTCCCACTGCCACGGCTTGAGATAAGGGTGGCGGCCGATCAGCGCCGTCTCCAGCACAGTACTGGGGAAGCTATCGTCCTGCTGCTGAAAGAGCAGACCGAGCCGCTGGGCGACCTGTTGTGGTTTAAGACTTTGGAGTGATTCACCTTGCAAGGCAATTTCACCGACCAGTGCCGGACGCAACCCTGCCAGGGTGTGCAGCAGAGTGCTCTTGCCGATGCCGTTGCGGCCGAGCAGCGCCCAGCGCTCCCCCGCATTGATTTCTAGTGACAGCGATTGGCAGATCGGCAGTTGGCCGATGGTGACGGCCAGTCTGTTGGTTGATAACAATGCCATCAGCTGTTGCTCCGCCGCAGCAGGTAGAGGAACACTGGCACGCCGAGTAACGCGGTGATGACGCCGACGGGCAATTGTTGCGGCGCAATTACCGTCCGGGCCAAGGTGTCGGCGCAGAGCAGCAGGGTGCCGCCGAGCAGTACACTGGCCGGGAGCAATAGCCGCTGGTCATTGCCGAGGGCAAGGCGGATTAGGTGCGGCACCACCAGCCCGACAAAACCGATGCTACCCGCTTGGGTAACGGCGACGGCGGTGATCAGCGCGGCGATGAGGTAAATTGACCAACGCAGTCGCACCACGTTAACCCCCAGCGCTTGCGCCTGGAGTTCGCCGCGCCCCAGCAGGGTGAGGTTGCGCGCCAGCGGCAGACACAGCAGCAGTCCGGCCCCGAGTACCAGCAGTGCAAAAGTTGGATTCCCCGCCTGGCCGAAGTCGCCCATCAGCCAGAAGATCATGCCGCGCAAATCGTTGTCCGGGCTGATGGCGAGCATGAAACTGATCAGCGCCGTCCAGCCCGCCGAGACCACCACGCCGGTAAGCAGCAGACGATTGCCAGTCCATCTGCCAGCCCAGCTACCGCCGCCGTGAGCAAGGCCGAATACCAGCAACATCGAGAGCAGCGCGCCAAGAAAGCTGCCGCTAGTGAGCCAGAATGAACCCAGCCCGAGTAGCATCGCCCCGAGTGCGCCAACGGCGGCACCGCCGGAGATCCCCAACACATAGGGATCAGCCAGCGGGTTGCGCAGTAGCGTCTGCATCAGCGCCCCGGCCAGCGCCAGCAGACCACCGACGGCAAAAGCACCGAGGGCGCGTGGTAGACGCAGTTCGGTGACTAGCTGATGAGCCATGCCGGGATGGTTCCAGGCGTGCCAGAGTTCGGCTAGGCTCAGTGGCAAGCTGCCACGACTCAGGGACCAGAGTAGGCTGATGACGGCGGCGCTGGCCAGGCCGATCAGGATCAAGATAAAGCGTTTCTGGAGCGGGTTGGCCATCACGCGGTTAACGGTCGCCGCTCTGGGGGCTGTTGCGCAGGCTGATGATTGGCCATCCCTTGATCTCGGCGTGGCGGGTGAGTGTCTCATCGGCATCGACGGCGAACGGGTGGGTCACCATCTCCAGCAGCGGCAGGTCGTTGAGTGAGTCGGAGTAAAACCAGCTGGAGGTGAGGTTGTAGCCATTCTTTTGCAGCCACTGGTTGAGTCGCTCAATCTTGCCCTCGCGGAACGACGGCGTGCCGTGAACCTCGCCGGTATAGCGGCCATCCTTGAATTCTGGGTCGGTGGCGATCAGGTGATCGATGCCAAAGGCCGTGGCGATTGGCTCGGTGACAAAACGGTTGGTGGCGGTGATGATTAGCAGGGTGTGGCCCATATCGCGGTGTTTATCGACCAATTGCTGGGCGGCCGGCAGCATGATGGGGCGGATCATCTCGGCCATGAAGCGTTCGCGCAGGGCTAGCAATCGATCGAGATCATTGTCGGCCAGCGGCCGCAGGGCGAAACGCAGGAACTCGAAGATATCCATGGTGCCAGCCGTGTACTCGCTGTAAAAACGTTGGTTCTCGCGCTCGTAAAAGACGCCGTCCACCAGTCGATGCTGCACCAGCCAGCGGCCCCAAAGGTAGTCGCTATCGCCGCCGAGGAGGGTGTTGTCGAGGTCAAAAATTGCCAGATTCACTGCATCGGATCTCGTGTTGTTCAGAAGGGGCCCCAGAATAGGCGCTTGCCTAAAAAAGGTAAATGGCAAGAGCCTGCCCCGCGAAGCGTTTTGGGTAGAGCCTGCCCCGCGAAGCGTTTTGGGTACGCTTTGCTGGCACCGCTATCTAATTGATTGCGTAATTGATTAGTCTGCTCTATTTATGAAACAATGTGGTTATATAATATATTCTTGAAGCGGGTTATAAGTGATTGATTCTGATGGTTATAGGCCCAATGTCGGAATCGTTCTGAGCAACAGCGAAGGCAAGTTGTTCTGGGCGCGACGCATTGGGCAAGATGCATGGCAGTTTCCGCAGGGGGGGATTCGTACCACCGAAACCCCACTGGAGGCGATGTATCGCGAACTCGCCGAGGAGATTGGGCTCGCCCCCGAGCAGGTGGAAGTGGTTGGTAGCACCCGTGGCTGGCTCCGCTACCGTCTGCCACGGCGGATGATTCGTCGTAATAATAAACCGATCTGCATTGGCCAGAAGCAGGTCTGGTTTTTGTTGCGGATGCAGGCGGCGGAGAGCGAAGTTCGTTTTGATCTTACCGACCATCCCGAGTTTGACCTGTGGCGCTGGGTTGATTACTGGGAGCCGGTCAGTGAGGTGGTTGATTTCAAACGGGCGGTCTATGCCCGGGCACTGCAAGAGCTGGCACCGCTGCTCGGTTATGAACGGCGCAACTTCTCAATCACCCGTATTGGAAGGAAGAGGTAACGCATCGCTATGCTCGAAATACTGCGCCGTATCATTCAAGAGGTGAATCTGGCCAGTGATATTGAAGAGGCCCTCAACATCATCGTCACCCGCGTCAAAGAGTCGATGCAGGTGGATGTCTGTTCCGTCTATCTCAGCAACGAGCCCCTCAAGCGCCATATCCTGATGGCCTCCGATGGCCTTAATCCCGGCGCGGTCGGCAAGGTTTGGCTCGAATTCGGCCAGGGCTTGGTGAGCTTGGTGGCGGAACGTGCCGAGTCGGTCAATCTCGATAACGCCCCGGATCATCCCCGTTTTTTCTTTTTGGCAGCGACCAAGGAAAACCCCTTTCACGCCTTTCTCGGCGTGCCCATCATTCATCAGCGCAAGGTGTTGGGCGTGTTGGTGGTGCAGCAGCGCGCCCAACGGCGTTTTCAGGAGGATGAGACCTCTTTCCTATTGACCATCGCCGCACAGCTGGCTGGCGCCATCGCCCATGCCGAGGTCAGTGGCGAGATCAGTGGTTTGCTGACCAATGTGGCCGATGGTGTCACGCTCAAAGGGTTGCCCGGTTCGCCCGGTGTCGCCATCGGTACCGCGCTGGTGGTCTTCCCCCCGGCCGATCTTGATGCCGTACCTGACCGCCAGGTGCCGCCTGCTGATCTTGAGATGGAGGTGGATGTATTCCGCGAGGCAATGGCCCAAGCCCAGGCCGACATCGGCAGTCTTCAGGTGCGCATGCAGAGTGTACTCAGCATAGAAGACCAAGCGCTCTTTGATGCCTATCAGCAGATGCTCAGCAGTGCCAGCATCATTGATGACGTGATTGGCCGTATCCGCGCTGGCAGCTGGGCCTCTAGCGCGCTGCGCGACACCATCGCCGCCCATGTGCGGGTTTTCGAGAATATGGATGACCCTTACATGCGCGAGCGTGGCGCGGACCTGAAAGATCTCGGTCGGCGTATTCTTATGTGCATCCAAAAAGGGCGTCACAATCCGCCCCCCTACCCGGAAAAGACCATTCTCGTTGGTCACGAGATCACCGCCACCATGTTGGCGGAGGCACCGGTAGAGCGGCTGATCGGGGTGATCTCGGCCAAAGGCTCATCCTCATCCCATGTGGCGATTCTGGCGCGCGCGATGGGCATTCCCGCCGTGGTCGGGGTGCAGGATATGCCGGTCACGCGCATGGATGGCCGCAAACTGATTGCCGATGGTTACAGCGGTCGCGTCTATGTCGCCCCCTCAGCGCAGATTCGCCGCGAATACGAACGGTTGGCGCGCGAAGAGGCTGTGCTGGTGGCCGGTTTGGCCGAACTGCGTGACCTGCCCGCCGAAACGCCCGACGGTTACCGCATACCGCTTTACGCCAATACGGGCCTGCTTTCCGATATCTCGCAATCGTTGCGCAGCGGTGCCGAGGGGGTTGGACTCTATCGTACCGAGTTTCCTTTCATGATCCGCGACCGCTTTCCCAGCGAAGATGAGCAGCAGCGGATCTACAGCGAAGTGGTGAAGGCCTTTGCGCCACGTCCGGTGGTGCTGCGTACCCTCGATATTGGTGGCGATAAGAGCCTGAGTTATTTCCCTATCGTCGAAGAAAACCCGTTCCTCGGTTGGCGTGGCATCCGCATTACCCTTGATCACCCCGAGCTTTTCCTGGTGCAGATTCGCGCCATGTTGCGCGCCAGCATCGGTCATAACAACACCAGCATCCTGCTGCCGATGATTGGCAGCATCCCTGAGCTGGATGAGTCCATGGTGCTAATCGACCGGGCCGTCTGCGAGCTGCTGGAGGAGGGGCATAAAATCACTATCCCCCGTGTTGGCGTCATGATCGAAGTGCCGTCGCTGGTCTACCAGATCGATGCCGTCGCCAAGCGTGCCGACTTTCTTTCAGTTGGTTCGAATGACCTCACCCAATATCTGCTCGCCGTTGATCGCAATAACAGCAGCGTCGCTTCCCTTTACGATAGCCTTAGTCCGGCTGTCATCCACGCCATCAAGCTGGTAGTGGAAGGGGCGGCGCGGCACACTTGTCCCGTCAGCGTCTGTGGTGAAATGGCCGGTGATCCGCGTGCTGTGTTGGTGTTGCTGGCGTTGGGGATTAGCAGTCTGAGCATGAGTTCATCCAGTATCGCCCGCGTCAAATGGGTTGTCCGTAATGTCGAACGTAGCAAGGCCCAGGAGCTGCTTGCCATGGTGCTCACTATGGAGTCCGCCAAAGAGATTCGTGCCTACCTGGACGAGGCGTTGATTGCGGCGGGATTGGGTGGTTTGGTGCGGGCGGGTGGCAAATAGACGCGTTAAGGCTGCTGGCCGTGTTACGTGTTAATCGGTTTACGAAAACAGTGACGACAATCAGCAAGACATAAACCTTTCACTGATCGTCGTCACGCATCATTTAGATAGTGCTAACGGTTATAGCCCATCTTGATCTGGCGTTGCTTGATATTGTTCACCGGCAATGTGCGCTACAACGCAAGGATGTCGTTATGCCTTGCGGCGCTTCCAGCCAAAACCCAGTAAACCCGCCGCTAACAATGCCAGCGACGCTGGTTCAGGAACGGTGCCGCTTGACTGTCCTGATAGTTCGATGCTGTCCAGGGCGAGTGCCTGAAAGTGACCGTCAGTGACTGATGTTGAGTCAACGTTGCAGCCAGAGCAGTCGGCGAGGAGGATCGCATTGAATCCGCCACCGGAAAAGCCTAGATAATTGCCCGCAGCTGTTGGGGTAAAGTAGCCTGATAGTATGGAAATGCCGTTGTCCAGCAGTTCGTAAAAAACGTTGCTAGCTGTGCCAAATCCAGAGCCAATCAACATGCCAACATTATCGAAATCCATGCCGCCGCTGCGAGTGATTTGGGTGTAACCGCTGTCACCACCATCCGGATACCAGCTGTAGTTACCCTGGTGATGTCCGCCAGCATAAGTGACCCAAATACTGTTGCCAGTATCCCCGCCGATTTGTTGAACAGCGACGCCATCTTCCACGTAGGGGCCACTGCCGCCAGTGAAATGTAATCCATCATTGAATATGCTTTCAAAACCATTGAAATGGGTTCGATCGCTGTTGTTGATAAAATCTGAAAGATGGACGGTTGGAAGGGCCTGGGCGGCGGAACAGACGGCCAGTAGACTAAGTCCTGCTAATGTTCTCTTAATCAAGTTTGCGATCTCTAAATTGAAGTTGACGTACTGTGCATATCCAGTGTGATTTCAGTAAACCACAATTAACATAAGGCATTTTTGATGCCAGAGTTATCAACTGTCTGATTTAGTAGAGAAAGTTAATATAATCCCAGTTATTTTACTTAGTGATTGTAAGGTTTATCGACAGCTAGGTGGGCGGGGGTATTGTTAGGGAGGGTGATGGCCCACCGAGCACTACTTTTGGGCGTGCTCGGTGCGATTTTTGGCGGCGGGGTTGACGGGTTTGGTGTGTCTGAGTGGTAAGTTTAATGTTGCTGTTGTTTTGTATAAGTAATTGTTTTTTATTATTAAATTATCAATTTATCAGGCTGATTGGTGTTGGCCGCACTCATAGCCCGTCGCGCAGGTAGATCGCCAGCAGCAATATCAACAGTGAGATGATCCAGATCATCATGTAGATGGTCATCGACTGTTTTGCTTTGCGTTTTTCAAGCCAAGTGCGAGGTTTGACGCCGCGCACCAGAAGAACTATTTTTGCTGCCAGATTGACGCAGACGATATTCACCGCCAGCAGCAGTGCAGCGCCAAATGCTAATCCCAGCTGGCCTGAACCGAGCATGAGGCCAACGGTGGCCGTGGGTGGCAGTATGGCCACCGCGACCATGACGCCGACCAGTACGCTTGATAGCCCGGTCGTTAGCGAGAGCACGGCGGCGGCGCCTGAGGCAAGCGCCAGCACCACGCCATCGATGCCGACGTAGGTGCGCGACATCAGCTCCTGGCTGTCCAGATCTATGGGCAGTATCAGGCCGATAATTAGTGACAGGCCTAATGCTAGCCCCAGTCCCGCTAGGTTGGTTTTCAGCGCGGTCCACATTAGCGGTTTATCACCTAGGGCAGCGGCAAGGGCGAGAGCGATATTGGGCCCCAGTAGTGGCGCGATAACCATGGCACCGACCACCACTGCGACATTGTTCTCGATCAGGCCGATGGCGGCGACGATGGTGGATAAAAAGACCAGCAGCAGGAAATTGCTGTTTAACTCGGCGTTTTTTGACACGCTGTGATAGAGCTCTTCGCGGGTCGCGCCACCAGTACCGGGTTTATCTTTTTCTTTGTCCTCCACCTCCACTTGCGGCAGCGTTGCCTCCACCGGCAGTATCACGATTCTGACTATCTCATGGAGACCGAGGCTGTTTTGCAGGGCATCCATAACCGCTTGCCTGTGCGGGTCATCCACCAATAGTCGCATCACCTGACGTTCATCCTTGTCGGGCGAGCCGACAAACCATTGGTCGACAGCCCCATGTTGCTTACCGATACTTTCTACCGTGTTGATGTAGTCGCTGTGAGCAATGACTTCTATTATCTTCATATGGATTTCGCGATTAGTGCTGGTGGTGGACGGGCGTTAATGATGCCAGCATCACGCTGAAATCTGTATCATTCTTTGAATTAGTTTTTAGCAAAGGAACAGATATGGATTCAAGTAATGGCTTGGTGGCCGCCTATGCGCTTGATGGTGATGGCGGCGGCACGCGTTTAAATTGGGAGGAGATACGCTCGTGGAACGAGGCAGATGGTTTTCTCTGGGTTCATCTTGATCTTACCGATGTGCAGGCCCAGCAATGGGTGAGCGAAGAGAGCGGCGTGGATGATGTGATCGCCGAGGCGCTGCTGGCCGATGAGACGCGGCCGCGATGCTCAGTCATGAAAAATGGTCTGCTGGTAATGTTGCGCGGTGTCAACATGAATCCCGGTGCCGACCCCGAAGACATGGTGGCGTTGCGCGTCTGGGTAGAAGCGCGGCGGGTCATCACCACCCGCAGACGGCGGCTACTGTCGATCGAGGATGTCTGTCAATCGCTTGAGCAGCATGATGGCCCGGCCAGTCCGGGAGAACTTCTGGTGATGTTGTCGGACCGTCTGGTTGCCAGAATGTCATTAGTGGTCGACGAGATTGATGAGGCAGTGGATCAGCTTGAGAATGACGTGGTGGCCTCGGAGAATCCACGGTTGCGTCATGAGCTGGCGCAGCTGCGCACCCAAGTGATTTCACTGCGGCGCTACCTTTCCCCGCAACGCGAAGCGATGATGCGGTTGAGCCAGGAAAAAATTCAGTGGCTGACAGATCTCGATCAGGTTCGTCTGCGTGAAGTGAGCGATCGCATCATTCGCCATGTTGAAGATCTTGATGCCGTGCGTGATCGTGCCGCCGTGGTGCAGGAGGAGCTGGCCAGTCGCCTCTCCGAGCAGATGAATAAACGCATGTATATGCTTTCAATGGTGACAGCAGTTTTTCTACCACTGGGTTTTTTAACGGGATTGCTGGGTGTTAATGTTGGTGGCATTCCTGGCGCTGATAACCCGCTCGGCTTTGAGTGGGTGCTGGGCTTAGTGATTGCGCTGGTTGGGTTGCAGATATGGGTTTTTAAACGCCAGAGCTGGTTTTGAAAGCGTCTTTGTTAAAGGGCTTAAAAAACGTCAGCGCCAGTTTGCGAGGTTTGGGGCGCAGCAGTTCGGTTTGCGAGAGAGCTAAGTTATCAGCGAATTGAGAAAAATAAGCCCCCGCAACAGAACGCGGGGGCTTGGGTTGAATTAGCGAATCTGCCGGATTAAATGACCTCCAGCGCCATGCTTAGTTTTTAAGTTTGCGGCGGGAGAGCAGTCCACCCAGCAGACCAACGGCAATCAATGCCAGCGGCGCGGGTGATGGCACATCAAATACTTCCTTCTTTGTCCCTTCGACCCCCACGGTAAAACCGTTCCAATTTTCATTGCTCAGACTGCGCCAGCTAACAGTATCAAAGGCACCGGTAAAGCGGAGCGTGCCGTGGGGCTCGCCTGTGCCCAATAGCTGGTATTCAAAAATGCCGCCACCCAGATCAACCACCTGCTTGAAGGAGGTGCCGCATCCCCAGTAACCACAGGCATTGCCGTCAGATGAACTGCCAAAACTCAGGATGTCAAAGTCCTGATTAAAGGCATAACCGTTGCCATTGAGGCTGACATAGGAGAACACCGGATTGGCAATCGCCTCAGAGAATGAGAGTGTTTGCACGCCGGCATTCATAAGCGCAATGATGTCGGAGCCAGTGGGCGCGTTATCAACTAGGGTGCTGGTATAAGGGGATACTGCATCGTTACGGCCACCGCCGCTATTTTGCCAGTAGTCTATGCCGCCCGATGGCTGGTAAAAAGCAATGCCTTGGGGATTGTTGTAGGTGACAGATACGGTGCTGGTTCCGGTGGTAATGGTGCCAAAACCGGTAAAACCGCCAGCCGCGCTACTGCTGGTCCAATCGGTCCAAAATATTGGTGATGCAGTGACTGCACCGCTGACAGCTAACAGTGCGGCACCACCGAGTAAATTTAGGATAGTTGTTTTTTTCATGCTGACCTCAAGTAGGGTTTAATTACATAGCAATTGATGCTGCTATTTAATGGCAATTTTCGAGCCAAAGATTAAAATTTGTCTACTTTCAATAAGATATAGAATTATTTTATTGAAAAGTGATTGGGAATGAAAAAAATTCCGACACTTCAAAAGCCAGTGGTCTCAGCTATTAAGTTCGTATTGGTGATGGGGTAATACCCCTGAAGCATTGGTTTGGTGGGATGTTTTTGCCCAGCAACTCGTTGTTACAGTGTCTTGATAAATACCTTCGACTTGCGCTGGTAGTTGTAAAGCGCCTGCCGCTCCATCGGCAAGCTTTCCAGTGGTGCGGGTTCGTAGCCGCGTTCCTGGAACCATTGCGATGTATGGGTAGTGAGAATGAAGAGGCGATCGATGCCGCTCTGTTTGGCATGTTTTTCGAGGGCGGTGAGTAGTTCGTCGCCGCGGCCGGTGCTGCGGTAGGTGGGGTGAATGGCGAGGCAGGCGAGTTCGCCGATGCGGTCACTCTTGAACGGATAGAGTGCAGCGCAGCCGATGATGGTGCCATCGCGTTCGGCAACGGTGAAGTTGCCGATCTCCAGCTCTAACTGCTCGCGGGAGCGTCGCACCAGCACCCCTTCGCTCTCCAGCGGTTCAATCAGCTCAATAATTCCGCCCACATCTTCGATGGTTCCCTGGCGGATCTTTTCATAGATCCCTGCTGTGATCAGTGTGCCGATGCCATCACGGGTGAAGAGCTCCTGTAGCAGCCCACCATCAATGTAACGGTCAACCAGATGGGTGCGCTTGACGCCATTCTGGCAGGCCTGAACGGCGTGCCGCAGATATTGCAGTTCGCCCTCGGTGCCCTGCTGTCGAGTCAGTAGTTGCTGCGCTTTTTCGATACTGACTTCACGCAGCAGCTGCTGGTCGATGTCGAGAATTCCACTCTCTTCGGTTAGAAATATCAATTTGTCGGCCTTCAGCGCGATGGCGGTTGCCGTGGCGATCTCGCTGCTAGTCAGGTTAAATATCTCACCTGTGGGCGAATAGCCCAGCGGTGAAATCAGGACAATGGCGTCATCATCGAGCCGCTGGCGGATGCCGTCAGCATCGATGCGCCGCACTTCGCCAGTGTGACAATAGTCAACACCGCCACGCACCCCTACCGGTTTGGCGGCAACAAAATTACCGGAAGCGACACGGATGCGCGCGCCCGCCATCGGAGAGTTGGCCACGCCCATGGAGAGCAGTGCCTCAATCTCGACACGGACGCTGCCCGCCGCCTCTTTCACGCAGATCAGCGCCTCGTCGTTGGTGACCCGCAGGCCATTGATGTAGTCGATCTTGGCGCCGTGCTCGGCAAGTCGTGCTTCGATCTGCGGACGTGCGCCGTGCACCAGCACCATGCGAATGTCGAGGCTGTTGAGTAGGGCAATGTCATGGATCAGGCTGGGGAACTCGCTGCTGGCCACCGCCGCGCCATCAAAGACGACAACAAAGGTGCGACCACGAAAGGCGTGGATATAGGGTGATGACTGGCGAAACCAGTGCACGAAAGGGAGGCTGTCCTGGCGCTCTTTGGTCATGGTCATGGTGCTATTCCTGAGTAATTCCCTAAGTTATTGATCCTGAGCTGGCTTTTGCCTTTTGGGCATGATTGATAGTGTGCCTGTTTTGGATTTATTGCACCATCTTTGCAGAGTTGGGTAAGTCCTTTTAATCACAGTGGTTAAAAAACAATATAAAATTCAACGAGTTTATATATGATGGCGATTTCAATGACCAAGTGCAAAAAGCGCAGCGTGATGCTGCCTGAAATCGAAAGCGTCTGGTGTAAACAACTCTGCTGGGCATTTGAAGCCCAGTG
>JAYUTP010000227.1:0-11001 GCA_043755075.1 Tenderia sp. (SeqCode) | reverse complement strand
AGATGCTCCCACGCCTCTTTACCATCGCTCGTTACCACCACCTCGTGGCCCCATTTTGTGAGTACTGTCGCCAGCACCCTCCGGGAGACTGGATCATCTTCTGCGATCAAAATTTTCATAATTTCCTCTGCCTTGATCTCAATTCACCAGCGTTCTCAAACAGGTAATCAGATCACCCGCCATCATGCCGCGTTCACCTTCAATGGCCACTTTATCGGCTGCCGCCGCATGGAGCGCCACACCACATTGTGCGGCCTGTTTCAGACTCAACCCCTGAGCCAGCAATCCAGCGATCACCCCCGTCAGTACATCGCCCATTCCTGCCGTCGCCATGCCAGGGTTTCCGCCACAGCAGACAGCAACCTCGCCGTCGGCAGCAATCAGTGTCCCCGCGCCCTTCAATACCACCACTCCGCCATACTGTTGCGCTAACTGATTAACGGCATTAAAACGATCGTGATTAATATCGGCCGCAGAACAGTGCAGCAGGCGGCCCGCCTCGCCGGGGTGCGGCGTTAATATCCAGCCTTCTCCTCTTAGCGGTTCCTGGGCCAGAAAATTGAGGGCGTCAGCATCCATGACCAATGGCAGTTTCGATTCAATCACCGCATCCAGCAGCTGTTGTGCCCAGCCGTCCTGCCCCAGCCCCGGACCAATCGCCACCACCGTGGCACGTTGCAACAGCGGTTGCAGATCAGCACTGTTTTCAACACCACGCCACATCACCTCAGGGCGCGCCGCCGCCATCGCCGCCACATACTCAGGCCGCGTAGCCACGGTGGTCAGACCGCTGCCAACACGGAGCGACGCCTCTGCCGCCAGTCGTGCCGCCCCTGCCATACCGTGATTGCCGCCAACAATCAGTACATGACCAAAAGCCCCCTTGTGGGCGGTACGCTGGCGCGGTGGTAATAGCAATTTAAGTTGCGGCCAGTCAAACCGTTGCAGCGAGGATGGCAGCTGCTGGTAAACCGCATCAGGTAAACCGAGATCATCAAAGAGGATGGTGCCGCAGTAATCACGCCCCTGGCCGGTCAGCATCCCGCATTTGAGCCCGATAAAGGTAACGGTCACCTCCGCCACAATCGCCGTGCCCAGTACCCGACCGGTATCCGCATGCAGCCCCGAGGGAATATCCACCGCCACGACCGGCACGCCACTGGCATTGATTGCATTGATAGCGGCGGCCCATTCACCACTCACTTCACGATCCAGGCCCGTGCCGAAGATGGCATCCACCACCACATCCGCATCTTGCAATCGCTCTGCCGTGAAGCTGGCCGTCGTAAGGCCCGCCACATGCGCCGCGCCCCAGGCAGTATTGGCATCTCCCTGTAGTGTCGCCGGATCAGACAGCGCGATCAGAATCACCTCTAACCCTTTCTCTCGCGCCAACCGCGCCACCACATAGCCATCACCGCCGTTATTGCCACCACCACACACCACCACTATCCGCCGTGCCTTGGGCCAACGGCAGCAGAGTTCGTCAAAGACCACCGTACCGGCGCGATTCATCAGTTTGATACCGGGAATGCCCTGCTCTTCGATGGCAATCCGGTCCAGTTCACGCACCTCACTGGCGCGATAAAGTGTGTAGGGCAGTAGGCTCATAGCGGTTATTATTACGCTCCATGACAATAGAAACAGATCAGAAACTACTCCAGCCGAATAGCGATGTCGACTATCAAGATCTGGCGACCCGCATTAAAGCACAGGGAAAAGTGCTGGGGTTCCAACAGGTCGGCATCAGTGACATTGAGCTGAGCAGTGCCTCGGCCCATCTGCAGCAGTGGCTTGCCAATCACTACCACGGCGAGATGGAGTACATGGCGCGCAATACCGAATTGCGCCACCACCCCGATCAGCTATTGCCGGGCACCCTCACCGTCATCTCGGCGCGAATGGACTACCTGGTCGAAACCCTGGATGCCGATGCGGTAATGCAAAACCCGGAGTTGGGTTTTATCTCCCGCTACGCCCTCGGGCGCGACTACCACAAGCTATTACGCAAACGGTTGCAAAAATTGGCCGACTACATCGGTGTGATTGCCGGCGAATTTGGTTGTCGCGTCTTCACCGACAGCGCCCCAGTACTGGAGAAGGCGATTGCCGAAAAGGCCGGGCTGGGGTGGATCGGCAAACACAGCAACCTGCTCAACCGCGAGGCGGGATCGTGGTTTTTCCTCGGCGAGATACTCACCACCCTGCCACTGCCCACCGATCAACCCGTCACCCCGCATTGCGGCAACTGCATCGCCTGCATCGACCTCTGCCCGACCCGCGCCATCGTCGCCCCCTATCAGGTCGATGCGCGGCGCTGCATCTCCTATCTCACCATCGAACTGCGTAGCGCCATCCCTGTAGAGCTACGGCCGCTGATGGGCAACCGCATCTACGGCTGTGACGACTGCCAGCTGGTCTGCCCCTGGAACCGCTTTGCCAGTTACACCGCCGAACAGGATTTCTTGCCGCGCAACGGTCTGGCGGCACCACAACTGCTGGAACTTTTCAGCTGGAGTGAAGAACAATTCCTACTCAGACTCGAAGGCTCCCCCATCCGCCGCATCGGCCATGAGTGCTGGTTGCGCAACATCGCCGTGGCACTAGGCAATGGCCCCAAAACAGCCGCCGTCATCGCCGCCCTGCAAGAAAAAGCGCAACACCCCTCAGAGCTGGTGCGTGAACATGCGCAATGGGCGCTAGCGCAACCCTGACAGACCTTATTCCATATAATATTTAAGTTAAATATTTATTCCTGCGTGCCGTTCCATCTACAGATAAATAAATCAAAAACTGCTGGTAACCATGAGCGTATTTAACATTATCTAACTAATGACCATGCCACAACCAACCGCCACGACGACTAAACGCCCATTGGTGGATCTACTGCACAACCGCTTCACTGCCTGGATTGTGCTGTTGGCGTCACTCATCATCACACTCATCGCCTGGGTAATCTCAAACAATGCTGCTGAGTATCGCACCCAAGAACGATTTAAGTTCCAGGTGAATGAGGCACAGTTTGCGCTTGAAAAACGGCTGCTCGACTATCAGCAGGTGTTGCGTGGAGGACTTGCGCTATTTGTAGCGAGCCAAAATGTTGAGCGGAAAGAGTGGCATGACTATGTTGAAACACTTGAGTTGGATAAACACTATCCCGGCATTCAGGGAATCGGCTTCGCGCGCTGGATCGCCCCCAAAGATAAGGATGCCATTGAGCAAGGTGTACGTAACGAAGGGTTCCCGGAGTTCACTATCAAACCACCCGGTGAGCGTGACCATTACACCAGCATCATCTATCTGGAACCGTTTGATGTCCGCAATCAACGTGCCTTTGGCTACGACATGTATTCAGAGATTAACCGCCGTACTGCGATGGATCGGGCCCGCGACAGTGGCGAACCCGCCATGTCTGGTAAGGTAAAGTTAGTACAAGAGACTAAAACAGATATACAACCCGGCTTTCTTATCTATCTACCGCTCTACAGCCGCGCCGTCAGCAACGTAGAGGAACGACGCGAAGCATTACGCGGTTTTGTCTACAGTCCATTCCGCATTCGTAACCTGATGGAGGGGATTCTTGGCCATGGTTTACCAGAAATCAATTTTGAGATTTATGATGGTGATGTACAGAACTCAGAGACCATGCTCTACGATAGCGAGGGGTTCACTGAACCCAGGCATCACATTAATGATAACAACAGCTTTACCAGCAACCGCACACTCACTATCGCTGGACACACCTGGATGGTCTACTACCGATCCACACCGGCGCTACTAGCCGCCACCACCACCAACCAACCGCTCCTCGTCGCCATTGGCGGGGTCTTCATTGACCTGCTGCTCTTCTACATCATCATATCGTTATCACGTTTGCGCCAACGCGCAGACACACTGGCCAAAGAACGCATGGAAGTCCTGCGTGAGCGTGAACTGCACTTCAAAACCATTGCCGATACCGCCAACGACGGCATCATCACCTGCAATATGAATGGTGAAATTAGCTACTGCAATAGAGCTGCAGCAGAGATATTCGGTTACTCCGAGGCCAAACTACAGACCGCTTCAATGCTCCAACTGTTTGGGCACGACCTTTGCCACGACGTGATGCCTAAAGCACAAGAGCAATCCGCTATTGATGCGCCACTTAACAACAACTCACATCTGGAGATCAACGGTAACAAAAGTGATGGCTCAACCATTCCACTGGAGCTGTCTGTAGCGATCTGGCGTATTGGTGATCGTCGTTACGCCACCATCATCATGCGCGACATCACCGAACGCAAACGCATCGACCGCATGAAGAGCGAGTTCATCTCTACCGTCAGCCATGAACTAAGAACACCCCTCACCTCAATTCGCGGCTCCTTGGGACTGATCTCCGGCGGCGTGGTAGGCACGATCAGCGACAAAGCCCGCACCCTAGTGGATACGGCGGCACGCAACTGCGAACGGCTCACTCGCCTCATCAATGACATTCTCGATATTGAGAAAATGGAAGCAGGTCAGATGCACTTCCAGCTGCACACTTACACAACCATCACGCTGCTACAACACGCCCTAGAACATAATGCGGCTGCGGCTCAAGCGAGTGGCATCGCACTCACCATCAGCAACTGCACTGACGCCGTTATTCGAGTCGATAAAGATAGATTTCAGCAGGTGATGGCCAACCTAATCTCTAATGCCATCAAGTTTTCACACCACGCTGGAGTCGTCACGATCTCCTGCCAGCAACACGACAACCGCGTGCGCATCGCCGTGCAGGATCAGGGGCCAGGCGTGCCAGGAGAGTTTAACAACCGCATCTTTCAAAAGTTCGCACAAGCCGACTCCTCCGATAGCCGCCAAAAGGGCGGCACCGGTCTCGGACTCTCCATCGTCAAGAATATCGTCGAACGCTTTGGCGGCACGATAGGATTCGAAACATCACCGAGTGGCGCCTGCTTTTACTTTGATCTGCCACCCGCCAGCAACAACAGCGCGCTCAACTCAACGCACCTTGAGTGACAATGGCACCAGCACCGCTTCGCCCGGCTCAACAGAAGTATCGACATCCAGCAGGAAAATACGCGCAGCTTCAATCTTCGCCTCACCCTCAGTCAACGCGGTCACAACAGCTTGGGCACGCGCCTGCGCCAAGAGGCGCAACTCCACTTCGCTCACTACCTTCGCCTTCAGCAACTGCTGTTCAGCAACAACAGCGGCTTGTTCCTGAAGCTGCTCCGGCGTCCGTTTCTCGCTCTCTGCACGTGGCGACAGTAACGTTGTTGCCGCTTTGCCATAATCCTTGAGATAAAGGGCGTTGATCCGCAGCGATCGTGACTTACCCGGTTGTGTCGTCAACCGCTGTTCCAGCGCCGCCGCTGCCATCGCGTTGGCGTCAGTAGCGCTGGCCGTACCACGCACTTCCAGCAGCAAAGAAGAGCGTTGTGACAACGCCTGCGCCAATTTGCCGAGCTTCTCCTGTTCCGCTGCACTGAGCGCTACCAACCCCGGCGCGAAGCTAACTTGATTAGCGCCCTCCTCACTTCCCCCTAGCAACGCAGCCAATGCCTTGAATGGTGCCGTCGCTACCTTAATGATTACATTCTTGAGCGCCATCCAGATGATGCCACCATAGTGGAAATCAGGATCATCAATGCGCCCGCTCACCGGCAGATCAATATCAATCACTCCCGCTGAGTCCTTAAGAAGCGCAATCGCCAGCTTTATCGGTAACCCCGTGGCATCCGGACTCTCCACCTTGTCGCCGAGTTGCATCTGATCGATGACCACTTTGTTCTCACCACGTAGCTCTTTTTTCGATAGCAGATAGCGCAGCTCGACGTTGAGCTTGCCCTTCTCGATCTTGTAGCCAGCAAACTTGCCGGAATAGGGTGAAAACGATGGCATCTCGATACCACGGAAGTCGAGTTTCAGATCGGTGAAGGCATCGTCGCTAAGTGGATTGATCTTGCCACTGATGGTAGCGGGGGCATAACGGTCAACCTTGCCCTTGAGATCAACATCGGCACGTTCCAACTCCTTCGATGAAAGTCCACGAATAGAGCCGTTGAGCTGTTGAATGCTCGCGGTAAAGCCCGGCTTGATCGACTGATCGCTGAAATTGAGCGTGCCGTTAGCCACCTGTATGCGGTCGATGGTTATTACCGTGGCTTTATTCTGGGCAGTGTCAGATGTCACTGGCCCTGGCACTTCTGCAGTCGCAGGACTCGCTAGAATATGACTAAGATTAGTGCTGCTATCGGCATCAATCATAAACCGTAGATAGGGATCACTGAGCGTCAACTCGGCAATCGAAAGCCTCGGATCACCACTCTCATATTTCAAATCGTTGATGGCAAACGCTTTCCAGCGCAGAAAATCTTCGCCACGCAACGTATCGACGGCGTGCAGCTGCTGCACCAACGCACCACCGGCAAAGCTAACGACTGACTCGGCATCATTCGCCGCATAATGCAGCCGTCCCGCCACATCGATCAATCCCTGACGCAACTGCAACTGGGCCGCGTTATTCACATAAGGCTGTGTGGCTGTCAGATCAAACGCTGTCAGTTTAAGCTCCAGGTCGGTGCTCAGTGGCGCAAGCACTACCGCGCCATCCAGGATAATAGTGCCGTCACCATTGATGACACTATCGAGTTTTAAGTCGATGGGTTTATCCGTGCCCAACTCAATATTATGCAGCGCCAGATTGAAGGGGCTCAGCTGCCACTCGGCCACGGGTTGAGTGGTGCGATCTTTCAGATTGAGTGCTGCCGTTTGCAGTTGTGCTGTCGCCAGCGTTATCTGCCACGGCGCGCTGCTCTTCTCCTTATCCTCATTCGGTTTTGGTTCGGTGGCAAAGAGTGTTTGCAGATTGATCTGGCCATCGGCTTCACGCACGGCATGGAGCTGCAAATCTTTGAAGGTGAGCGCGTTGATGGTGACTGCGCGGCGCGCCAGGTCCAAATTCAGACCGGCCAGATCAACCTGCGGCAAAACCATGGTTGGCTCGCTGACGCCATGCGGCAGCAGCTGCAGATTACGCAGCGCCGCACTCACGCCATCAAGCGTAAGTTGCGCTTCAGCCCCGCCAAGATCGATCAGGTAATGGGCCTTGCTATCGAGCAGGCCGTGCGCCAGATCAAATTTGAAACCGGCGCCGATCAAACTCCAGATCGTCTCGGTACGGATCGCGCCCAGTTGCAGTGTTCCTTCGGAGCGGAATGGCGTTGCCTGCAATGTCCCCTGCCAGTCAAGCGTCTCCCCAAGATCGGTTGTCACATAGAGCTGATAGCTACCGGCCTCATTTCGACGGGTGGTAAAATCGCGCAGTGCAAAGTCGAGGGTGGCAATGTTGGTGTGAAATGGTTCAAGCCGTGACTGATCATTAAAGTCGATGGCGGCGCGCTGAACCTCAAGCGACTCAATCACCACCACCGGGGGTGGCCCGCTCGGCTTCGCTCCCGCTTCCGCCGGTATCATCTCCTGAAAGTTGAAGCGCCCTTCGCGATCGATGGCGATAACTAGCTGCGGTGCCAGAAGATGGATTTCACTAAAGACATAAGCGCTGCGCCACAGCGAACTGATTGAGAAGTTGACATAGATCTCATCGAAACTGGCAAACGGCTGCGCTGCGGTGCCAACCTCAAGACCACGTAGCGTGGTCGAGAGCGCCAGTGGGTTGATCTCAAACTCCACCAGCGTCACGGGGCGCTGGGTCAGATCGGCCAGCGTCTCGGTCAGGGTGTCATGAATCAACCGTGGCAGCAGCAAAAACCCAAACCCAACATAAAAGAGAAAGAGACCGGCCAATATCAGCACGGCCCTGCGCCAGCGTTGTGGGAACTGCGTCAGGGGCTTCATTCAGTAGACCTCTAGTGAGTAAATTATGGTTACTTGAAACCCCGCGTCTCACGAATCCGCTCGTAAGCGGTACGAATCTCGTGAGTCTTCTCCTCCGCCATTTTCATCATCTCTGGCGGTAGACCGCTGGCGGCGAGTTTATCGGGATGGTGCTGACTGGTGAGCTTACGATAGCTCTTTTTCACTTCAGCATCGCCAGCACTTTCATTGATGCCCAGGATGGCGTAGGCATCCTCCAGCGACATGCCACGCGTCCGCCCTGCGGCTGAGCCGCTACCACTCTGGCGATTGTGCAGCTCGGCGCGGATCGTCGCATCAATGCGCTCAAACTCGGCTGCGCTGAACCCCAGTGTGGCAAAAACCTTCAGCAGCACCTCACGCTCAGCGGGTTTGAGTTCGCCGTCGGCATAACCGGCGGTGAGCTGGAGTTCAAGGAACATCTGACGTAGATCGCGTCGCCGCAGGGTGGCTTTTTGCAGCCGCTGCAAGGTCGCATCCAGATCAAAATCGGGCTCTTTGCCGCGACTAAATAGGGCGATCGCTTCGCGCTGCGCCTCTGGACTGAGCTGCATCCGTTCCATCACCTGACGCGCCAGCCGGATCTCCTCCTCCGTCACATGGCCATCAGCCTTGGCTAGATGGCCCATCACCGAAAAGGTCGCCTCAAAAAAGGCGCGTTGCACCTCAAGCTGGTGCTTCACCATCACCTTGCTCAAAAGCTTCATCAGCCAAAATGGCAGATGGCGATCAACCTGATGGCCAATAAAAAGACCAATCAAGAGGCCAGTAAAACCGCCACTCATGTAACCAATCACTGAACCAATAATCTTTCCCAACAAGGCAAACTCTCCCAGCCATTTTGGAACCTACGTCCCGGGGTCGGCATTTTACCCTTATAAGCCGCTCGGATGTTTTGAAAAACTACACCGCCATCGCTCATTCACAATCAAATATGTCCAGTGATAGAACGTAACTCATTGATTATTTAAAAAGATAAGGACATGGCTAAACTTTAACCAGCGCTCCAAAAGCCTTATTAGATTGGGACTCAGGCGTACTGCGCGCAGTTCATGCACACAGTTATCCACAAGAACTGTTGATAAGCTCCCATCACAGGGCAATAAGTTTCATGCTTATCTCGACACCCGTCCTTCCAATCTCCCCGCCCAACGCCTGATCAAGGTGTTAGAAGCAACCGCGAATAAGGACAACAACATCATTCTATAAACCCAGCGCCGCTCCACCTTAACCACCTGATTCACATCGAGCCACTGCGTGGTGGCGGCCAGTTTTGAGAGCGTGGCAAGACCAATTAACAGCGGCCAAAGGGCCGCCAGCCGCAAGCGGATGCAGCGGCGTGGTATCGCGGTGACATACTCGGTTGCGGCGGCAAAGTGGCTACGCGCCTGCTCAATCCCGGCATGGAGCAGCGGTTGGGCGGCGGCGTTATTGGCCGCATCCTGCAACATCGCCACACTGAGGCCATACGGCTGTAGCCACTGCTGTGGCAGATAGCAGCGCCCCAGGCGCAGATCGCGCGGCAGATCGCGCAGGATGTTGGTGAGCTGCAACCCCTTGCCAAAACAGATGCCAAGTTGCGCATAGTGCTGTCGGTCCCAGCGGCGCAACGGCGGCAGGTGGGCGATGCTGATCTCGGTCCAAAACTCACCGACGCAACCGGCCACTCGGTAAGTGTAGTCATCCAGATCCTCCCATCGTTGCAGCGCCCGCACCTCGCCGCTCTCCTCCAGCGGGAAGGTGGTCAAGTCATAGATCATGCCGCCAGTGAGTGTCGTCACAACGTTTTCGATGCGCCCCCGGTCAGCGGTGCTTTGTTGTTCCAGCAGGGCAAAGATCTGTGGCAACTGCTGCAACAGCAGCGCCTCATCAAGGTTTTTCAATTTGCCCAGCAGTTGCGCGTCGATCTCCGCCAGGGCAACCGCATTGATGGCGCCGCCCAACTGCTGCTGAAAAAGTTGCAACGCCGCCAGCCGCTGTTGTGGCGGCAGTATGGTGCTATCCGCCAGGGTATCCGCCGCCCGCGCCAACAGGTAGGCGAGACCGATCTGTCGACGAATCGACGCTGGCAACACCCGCAAGGTGAGATAAAAACTGCGTGATACACCGCGCAACAACTCGTTCAGTTGCTGTGCGGTGATGTCAGGAAAAGATTCTGATTGAGTCTGTGCCGACGCGGCGGCAGTGGATTTGTACGGCAAAACAGACTCCGGGGGTTGCAATCACTGATATTGGATAATGATAACACCCGGCCACATCAGCCATGAAGCTGCAACAGCTCAACGCGAAAGCGCTCCTCATCGTTCTTGAACTCCGCTTTAGCTAAAGACCGCTACGGCGCAAAGCACAATCTGATTTAATATGAACCTGTACCTTCAACCACTCCATAGGAACGCATCATGAGCGACACAAAAAAACGGGTAGTCGTGCTGGGTGCCAGCCAAAAACCTGATCGCTACTCCAATAAAGCCATCCACATGTTGCTGGAGCATGGCCACGAGGTGACCCCGATCCACCCTAGTCTCGATGAGGTGGAGGGGCTGAAGGTGGTGCGCGATCTGGCCGAAATCAGCGGCGCGGTCGACACCCTCACCCTCTACGTCGGCGAGGATGCCTCCAGCAAGATCACCGAGGCTATCGTCAAGCTTCACCCCAAACGGGTCATCTTCAACCCCGGCGCTGAAAATCCACAACTGGCCCTGCGCCTCAGCCAGGCCGGTATCGACTATGAGCAGGCCTGCACCCTAGTGCTGCTGCGCACTAACCAATTTTGATGAAAGAGTATCTGCCCAACCTGCTACTGCTCGGCCTCTTTGCGGCGGGTTTTAGTTTCTGGTGGAATACCCTCGGCATCAAGCCGATTGCCATGCGCGCCGCCCAGCGTCTCTGTGACGAGATGGGCGTGCAACTGCTCGACGAGGGGATTGTTTTGCGCCGCGCCCGACTCAAACGCGACCGTTTAGACGGCGGAATGCGGGTATGGCGTAGCTTCAGTTTTGAATTTTCCACCACTGGCGATGCCCGTTACCGTGGCCGGGTGGAGGTGTTTGGCAAACGCGTCATGGATGTGCAACTGGAGCCACACCGGATTTAAACAGGCATGCAAATCCACACCTTCTTCATTTTGCGGGG
>JAYUTP010000226.1:0-2097 GCA_043755075.1 Tenderia sp. (SeqCode) | reverse complement strand
TCAGCATCGTTGTTGATGATGCTGACAGGGTCATAGTGCTTGCGTTGCGCTTCAACCTCGGGCGCGGTCAGACCGAAGAGGAAGAAGTTCTCATCACCCACCTCTTCACGAATCTCGATATTGGCGCCGTCGAGCGTACCGATGGTGATGGCGCCGTTCATCATGAACTTCATGTTGCCAGTACCTGACGCCTCTTTACCGGCAGTGGAGATCTGTTCAGAGAGATCGGTGCCGGGGCTAATGATCTCCATCGCCGTCACACGATAGTTCGGCAGGTAGGCGACCTTGAGCATGTCACCCACATCCTTATCATTATTGACCATGAAGGCGACGTTATTGACCAACTTGATGATGCGCTTGGCCATGGCGTAACCGGGGGCCGCCTTACCGCCGATCAGGACGCAACGGGGCGTCCAATCCTTGATGTCACCACGCTTGATGCGGTCGTAAAGATGGATCACGTGCAGCACGTTGAGCAGCTGGCGTTTGTATTCGTGAATCCGTTTTACCTGCACATCAAACATGGCGTCGGTATTGAAGGTGACAGCACAATCGGCCTGCACCAGATCCGCCAGACGTTGTTTGTTGAGCTGTTTCACCTCACGCCATTTTTTGCGGAACTTGGCCTTTTCGGCATGCGGGGCCAGCTTGTTCAGCTGCTGCAAATCGGTCACCCAGCCATCACCGATGGTATCGGTGATCAAGTTGCTCATGAGAGGGTTACACCACGCCATCCAGCGCCGCTGAGTGACACCGTTGGTCTTGTTGTTGAACTTATGCGGCCACAGTTCGTAGAAGTCACGGAACAGCCCCTCCTGCAGCAGCTGCGAATGAAGCTCCGCAACACCGTTGATGGAGTAACTGCCGACGATGGCGAGATGGGCCATGCGGATCTGCGGGGCATGTCCCTCTTCGATGATCGACATGCGGCGCATGCGATCGGTATCACCGGGCCAGCGCTTCGCCACGTCACCCATAAAGCGGGCGTTGATTTCGTAAATGATCTCCAGCAGCCGTGGCAACAGGGAGGCAAACATACGCACCGGCCAGCGCTCCAACGCCTCTGGCAACAGCGTGTGGTTGGTGTAGGCCATGGTGGTGCTGACGATCGTCCAGGCGTCATCCCACTTCATGTTTTGTGAATCGACCAGCAGTCGCATCAACTCGGCAATGGCGATGGTCGGGTGGGTATCGTTGAGCTGGAAGCAGTTCTTCTCAGCAAAGGCGCTGAAATCGCGGCCATGGTCGCGAATCCAGCGCCGCATCACATCCTTGAGGCTGGCAGAGGCGAGGAAATACTGCTGGCGCAAGCGCAGCTCCTTGCCGTTTTCGCTGGCGTCATTAGGATAGAGCACCATGGTGATCTTCTCGGCCTCGTTCTTGGCCGCCACTGCCTCGGTATAACCACCGGCATTAAACTCATTGAGATCAAACTCATCGGTCGCCGCCGCGCTCCAGAGGCGCAGGGTATTGACGGTGCCGTTTTTATAACCCGGCACCGGCACATCGTAAGGGACCGCCAATACATCGCGGGTATCGACCCAGCGCGTGCGCAGCTCGCCTTTTTCATCACGAAAAAACTCTGATTTACCACCAAAGTGGATACGCTGGGTGTACTCAGGGCGCTCCAACTCCCAGGGATTGCCGTTGCGCAGCCAGTGATCCGGCTCTTCTACCTGAAAGCCCTTTTCGAGCTTCTGGCGGAACATGCCGTACTCATAGCGGATGCCGTAACCGAGCACCGGCAGCTGTAAGGTGGCGCAACTGTCGAGAAAACAGGCCGCCAGACGGCCCAAACCACCATTGCCCAAACCGGCATCGCTCTCCGCCTCGGAGATCTCCTCCAGCTCCAGACCAAAACGCATCAACGCCGCGGTTGCCTCGTCTTGCACGCCAAGGTTGAGCATGGCATTGCCTAAGGCGCGCCCCATCAGAAACTCCAACGACAGGTAGTGAGCCCGTCGGCAATCTTCGCCCTGATAGGCGTAACGGGTATTCTTCCAGCGCTCCATCAGGCGATCACGCAGGGTCAATGCCAGCGCGCTATAAGGATAATGGGTCGATAGACAACGTTTGTCGCGCCCCAGCGTATGGCTG
>JAYUTP010000225.1:0-3341 GCA_043755075.1 Tenderia sp. (SeqCode) | reverse complement strand
TGCAATCAGCGGCGGCTTCGGCTTGATTGATCTCGACGATGGTTTCGTTGAGGGTGCCAAGAAAATCTTGATAAAAATCGGCCAGCAGCGCGTGATCGTCAGAGCCGATAGCATCGCTCAGGGTCTGCGGGTTGACTACGTCCTCAACTGGCGGTTCCTCGGTGCTCTGCGTTGCAGGTGCTGCTGGTGCTAAATCTAGCGCTGGTGTTTGCTCGAGCTCATCCGTATGGGGGAGCCACTCGGCGAGTTTTTTGTGCAGCGATTCGACCTGGGTCGGCTTGGTGAGGTAGTCATCCATGCCAGCTTCTAGGCAGATGTTTTTTGTACCACTCATGGCGTCGGCGGTGATGGCGATGATGGGCATACGTTCTCCCGCCTGTTCTTCGCGGCGGATCGAGCGGGCCAAGTCATATCCATCCATCTCCGGCATGTGGCAGTCGGTGAGCAGCAGGGCAAAGTCGTCGTTGCGCCAGCGCTCCAGCGCCTCGCGGCCATCATTGGCGACTTCGGCGGCGTAGCCCAGTAGCGCGAGCTGATGGAGGATGACCTTGACGTTGGTTTTATTGTCTTCGGCGACCAGGATCAACTGGCCAGATTGCCGTGCCTCGGCGATGGTTACGGCCGGGCGAAGGATGGTTGCTTTTTGAAGGACAGGGGCAACTTTCGATACTTTGCCCAATGCTATGCCGATAATTCGGGTCAGCTCGTGGCGGCTCAGGGCATTCATGCGTAAGTAAAAGATGTTTTCATTGTCGTTTGAGTGACTGGTGGTATTGTTGGTGATGACCAGCAGGCGGAAGGTGATGTTGTCAAACTGGGGCATAAGCTTGGCGCGAAGTTGTTCATAGAGTGCCTTGCCGCCCAGTGCTTCGCGGCGGTCATCGACCAGCACCATCAGCTCGTGACTATTTTCTTGGAGGTTGTTGAGCCGTTGGGCGCAAGCATCAAGGCTCATGTCGATCATTACCTGGGCGCCGGCATACTCCAAATAGCAGACCATGATGGCGCGAGTAGTATCATCAAACCCCACCAGCAGGGTGGTGGTATTGGCTAGCGCTTGATTGGTTACATTATCTTGCTGTGGCGCAAGCTCAAGCTCAAGGTGAATGGTAAATATCGACCCTTGTCCCTCTGCGCTCCAAAGCTTGATTTCACCGTTCATCATCTCGACTAGGCGGCGGCAGATGACTAACCCCAAGCCGGTGCCGCCGAAGCGGCGGGTCGTGGAGTTTTCGGCCTGAACAAAGGCCTGAAACAGTCGTTGCTGCACTTCTGGACTCATGCCAATGCCGTTGTCACTGACCACTAGCTGGAGGCGCGCCCGGTTTTTATCAGGCAGCAGTTCAGTTAAGTCGGCGCGCACAGTGACCTTTCCGGTCTGGCTGTTATTGCCGCAGAATTTGATGGCGTTGCCCGCCATGTTAAAAAGGATCTGGCGGATGCGGATCGGGTCGCCATTGAGCGTCGGGATACGTGGGTCGCAGAAGAGTGTCAGCTCAACATTTCTATGTTCAGCCAGGGGTTGCAGGGTGCTGCCAACCCCCTCAATCAAGTCACTGAGATCTGTGGGGATCTCTTCCAGATCGAGACGCCCGGCCTCGATCTTGGAGAAGTCGAGGATGTCATCGATGATGCCCAGCAGGGCAAAGGCCGAATCGCGAATGGTGGTGGTGAGCTTGTGTTGATCGTCATCCAGCGCGGAGCGGTCAAGCACGTCGATCATGCCGATAACGCCATTCATCGGAGTTCTGATTTCATGGCTCATGGCCGCTAGGAAATTGGACTTGGAACGGCTCGCCTCTTCGGCCTCTTCTTTGGCTTGCTGGAGCTCGCTCATGACCTGGTGCAGCTCGGTGATATCGCGCTGGAGGATGACGAATTTTTTGACTTGATCGTCATAGTCAAAGATCGGCGTGACCTCCATATTGATCCAGTAGGGGTGGCCAGACTTGTTTTGAGTCAGTAGTTCGGTCGTCATCTTCTGGCCGGTCTGTAGGGCGGCGCAGATGTTGTTAATCTGTGTTGGATCGCTATTCGAGTTTTGTAATAGCTCGCCGAACTGTTGCCCCTGCACCTCTTCCAAGGCGTACTCGCTGAGGGTGGAAAAGCCGCGGTTGACCCACAGGATATGCCCTTCCTTGTCGGTGACGATAACGGCGTTGTCGGTCTCCTGCGCCACCAACGCCAGCATCTGCAGCTCGTCGTTGAGCATGTTGAGCTGCTCTTCCGTCTGTTTGAATTCGGTGATGTCGCGGATGATGCCAGTGAAGTAGCGCTTGTTCCCTAAACTCATCTCATTGATGGTGATTTCAACCGAGAACTCACGGCCATTTTTGCGTTTTGCCATGGCTTCACGGCTTCGGCAAATCATCGTGCTGTCGTCGGTAGGTATTATAGTACTGACGTTTTTGCCGATCAGTTCGTTAGCCGTATAACCAAATTGTTTTTCAACGGCCGGGTTGATGCTATCGATTATGCCGTGTTCGTCGATGACCATCACACCATCGACGATGGTGTCGAGCATTGCCTGGAGCCGTACTTGGGAACGTTGTTGGGTGGCGCGGCCGGTGACGCTCATTACCATTAACCCCGTGAGCAGTGCGGCAGTAAAGAGCGCAAACCCGTAAAGCAGCGAGCGAAACATGGTGAGCGGCTGGTAGGCGTCGGCCACGTCCTGCTCAACCGCCATACCTAATTCCATCTCGGAATTCCACCTCCAGGCACCGATCACCGGCACACCGCGATAGTCACGATAGCCATCCAGATCAATATCGGTTTCGCCAGCGGTGGCGGAGGCGGCCATGCGCGTCAGTGGCCGTTCATTGAGCGCTTGGGGAGGGCTGTTGAACTGGGTAAGGTTGACGCCAGGATCTTTGATCTGGAGTTTGTCGACGGCGCTCTCGCCTGGTGATAACAGACCGATTTGAGTCAGCTGTTGGGTAAAACGGCTCTCGCTCAGCATGTTGCCATCAGGGTCAAAGACATAACTCTCACCGCTGCTGGAGATACGGGCGGCCTGCAGAATCGGGAAAAACTCTTTTAAGGCGTCGATGCGCAGGGCGATGATGGCGATGATTTTGCCGCCACTGTCCCTGATGGGAGCCGCCACGAACATGGTGGGGAGCCCCTCTTCCAACTCTCCCTGCGCATTGGGCAGTGGGACATTGCTGATCGTGGGATGGCTCATCACAGACTCTCCGGCCCACAGACGCTCCATTATTCGGGGTTGCCGACTGATGATATGTGCGACTCCTACATTGGCGCTGTGCACGGAGGAGAGGCTGATATTGTCGCCGGGGGCAATAATGGCGAAACCCTGATACCCCCCCATCTGGTAGATC
>JAYUTP010000224.1:0-4464 GCA_043755075.1 Tenderia sp. (SeqCode) | reverse complement strand
TCAAGGATGGCGGTGCCATCCTTGACCTCGCGAGTGACGGCTTCAAAACCATTTTCAGTATTCTCATAGATCAATTGGTTTGGATACCAGTGGCTAAGGTCATTGCCGGTAACTTTGTAGAAGGTGTGTGATTCCTCTTTCCAAGAGGTGAGCTCTTTGGCATGGAGATCCCAAAAGTCGGGCTTGAGTTCAGTTTTTCCGGTGTAGAGCAGGCTGAGATCATCCAGCACTTGGTCGTCTTGGTAATCTTCCGCAAGGATGCCTAGGGCTGCCGCTTTGATGCGCAGATTGATGTCTTTGGAGACGATAATGACCTTGGCGTCGATTCTAGATTTCTGGAGTGCGAGTGCTGTTCCCAAAATATTATTGTCGGGAATGCTGCCAGGCAGACTGGGGGGAAGTTCGTAATTGAGGTGACGGGTCTGGAAGAAAATGTGTCCACTGACAAAACTGCTGTTAACCGGTTGCGGCAGCTTGATTCCTTTTTCGATATCTTTTTTGCCTGCGCCGCTGATCAACTCTTCCATGAAGCGGCTGGCTTGGCGAGCGTTGCGTGAGACCTCGGAGTGGCCACGTTTGTTTTTGTCGAGTTCTTCGAGCACGATCATTGGCAGAAAGATGTCGTGCTCTTGAAAGCGGTAGAGGCAAGCGGGGTCGTGCATCAGCACATTGGTATCCAGCACAAAGAGTCGTTTCGGGTTGTCATCGCGTTTAGTTGGCATGTGTTACTTCTCCTACGCAGCTAGGGACTGAGAGGGAACTACTAGTTGAGAGTTTTGGCCGCGGCCAGTACCTCTTCAACATGACCATCAACTTTTACCTTGCGCCATTCTTGACGCAACACACCATTTGCATCGATTAAAAAGGTACTGCGTTCGATGCCACGCACCTGTTTGCCGTACATGTTCTTCATCTTAATGACATCAAAAAGATTACAGAGGGCTTCGTCTTTGTCTGAGATCAGCTCGAAGGGGAACTCCTGTTTTGATTTGAAGTTTTCATGAGATTTCAGGCTGTCACGGGAGACGCCAAAAACCACCGTATTGGCATGAATGAATTCGGCATGGTTGTCACGAAAATTCTGCCCCTCTTTGGTGCAGCCAGGGGTGCTGTCCTTGGGGTAGAAATAGATCACGATATTGCTGCCCCTAAGGCTGGAGAGTTTGATCGTCTGATCGCTTGTGGCCGGTACTTCAAAGTCGGGCACCTCATTATCAATTTCCGCTATATTCATTGTCGTCCTTTCAAAGAATTACATTAGCCGCGCACAGGTTCCATCAAACCATCCATATTCAGTGCATCACAAAAATCGAGGAACTGTTCGCGGACCTGGGCGATGGATTGGTCGGCGGGAATATTGACCGTCATGGTCAATGCAAACATTGGCGTGCCGGTGTGGGCGGCGTTGTAGGTATCGCTGTTGAGGCTGTCGATATTGATGTTGCGGCTGGAGAAAAACTCCGCCACGCGATGAATGATGCCAGGCCGATCGATCGTCAGCGCGTCCACATGGTAGCTGAGCAAGTTGGTTTGTTTGATGCGGGGTTCGGTGCGTTTACTGGTGAGGCCTAGCCCCAGGCTTTCCGCCACCCGGGGCAGACTGTCCTCGGCCTTGGCAATGGCGCTCCAGTTGCCTACCAGTAGCAGGATGATGGCAAATTCGCCACCGAGAATGGTCATGCGACTGTCCTGAATGTTGCAACCGCTGTCGAGAATTTGTTTGGTAAGTTCGTTAACAATGCCGGGTTTGTCGTTGCCCACGGCGGTGATGACTAGATGATTCAACATACTAAGCTTTCTACTCTCTATAAAATCGTGGCAGTTGGAATCATCATACGCCACTTACCTTGGGGGCGGAAAGAGGGCGGGGCAGACGGGTTTGGCCTCCTCTTATACTGGCGCTTGTCATCCGCTCTAGCCATCAGTACCATGGGCGTTTTTCTGTGGTACGGAGAGTAAAAGACTATGTTTCACGGCAGCATGGTGGCCCTGGTAACACCGATGCAGGCGGATGGTAGCCTCGATGACGAGGGGCTCGAGCGTTTGGTGGAGTTTCATATTGAAAACGGCACCGATGCTATCGTTTCGGTGGGCACAACGGGCGAGTCGCCGACACTCAATGATCTAGAGCATTGCGCGGTGATCCGCAAGACGGTGGATCTGGTTCGTGGCCGGATTCCAGTGATCGCCGGAACCGGTTCCAACTGCACCCGTGAGGCCATCAGCCTGAGCCGTTCCGCCATGGAATCAGGTGCCGATGCCTGCCTGCTGGTGACGCCTTATTACAATAAACCAACTCAGGAAGGGCTTTATCTGCACTACAAGGCGATTGCCGAAGCAGTCGCTATCCCGCATATCCTTTACAACGTGCCTGGCCGTACCGGCTGCGACCTCAAACCGGTCACCGTGGCGCGGTTGTCTGCGATCTCCAATATTGTCGGCATCAAAGAGGCCACGGGTGATTTGCAGCGGGTGCAAGAGATCCTCGACAGCTGTGGTGATACCCTGGATATCTACGGCGGTGATGACGCCACTTGTCGTGAGTTGATTTTAATAGGCGGCAGAGGGGTGATTTCGGTGACCGCCAACGTGGCACCTAAGGCGATGCATGTGATGTGTGCCGCCGCACTTGCGGGCGAACAGGCCAAGGCGGAAAGCCTAGATGCGCCACTGGTCGGGCTGCATGAACACCTTTTTGTCGAGGCCAACCCGATCCCGGTGAAGTGGGTGCTGGCGGAGATGGGGCTGATTGGTTATGGCATTCGCCTGCCACTGACGTTATTGTCTGAGCAATACCACGATACTCTGCGCCAGGCGATGCGCCAGGCAGGTGTACTTTGAAATATCAAGGTCAGGTCGTTTTTGGCGTGGTGCTAGTTGCCACGTTACTGGCCACAGGTTGCGGTGTGGTGGAAGAGAAGCGCCAGGCCTACCGTGCCAGTGAGAGCATTGCCCCGTTACAGCTGCCAGACTCCCTGGACTCGCCCGTAAGCAATGAGGCGTTGCTGCTGCCTGAGCTCCAGCAGTCGCGGCTAGCGGCAGATGCCCCCCCCTTTAATACCCGTCCGCCTGCGCCTGCCAACCTTCCTGTTGAGGTTAAGCCAGCGCCTACGCCAGAATCCAAATCAGAGACAAAGGAGTAGCGGGTGCGTTTTGCCTCCCTGGGCAGCGGCAGCCGCGGTAATGGCACGCTGATTGAGTCCGCTGACACTCTGGTACTACTCGACTGTGGCTTTCCGACCATTCATGTCGAAGCGCGCATGGCCCGGTTGGGTAAACACCCCTCTGATCTCACCGCCATCGTTGTTACCCATGAGCATGGTGACCATATTAATGGCGTAGGTCCGCTGGCGCGGCGTTATAATATTCCCACTTGGATGACGCCCGGCACTGCCCGGCACAACCGTCTTGGTGTGTTGCCGCAGCAGCGGTTATTCAATAGCCACGCGGCCTTTGTTATTGATGATTTGGAGTTGGCCCCCTTTCCCGTCCCGCATGATGCGCGGGAACCGGCTCAGTTTGTCTTTAGTGATGGGCAGCGCCGTTTGGGTATATTGACCGATGTGGGGTGCTGGACGCCGCATATCGAGAGCCAGCTCAGTGGTTGCGATGCGTTGATGCTGGAGTGTAACCATGATGGCGAGATGTTGTTGCAGGGGGGGTATCCCGCCTCGCTCAAGCAGCGCGTTGGTGGCCGCCATGGCCACTTGAGCAATACCCAGGCGGCGGAGCTGTTGAGTCGCTTGGACCGATCAAAGTTGCAGCATCTGGTGGCGGCGCATTTGAGTGAGGAGAACAACCAGCCCGCCTTGGCGCAGCAGGTGTTGGCAGAGGTGATGAATTGCAGCCCTGACTGGATCGGCGTAGCGGATCAGGAGAAGGGGTTGATGTGGCGTGAGATTGTTTGACGGGTTGTCAGGCCCAGTGACTTTAAGAAACGTAAATTTTAGTTTGAGGATGGAAATGATGGAAAAGAGAGCGGAGCTTTACGCAGGCAAGGCAAAATCGGTCTATACCACTGATGATCCAGACAAGCTGATCCTACACTTCCGCGACGATACCTCTGCCTTTGATGGTGAGCGGATCGAGCAGCTGGCGCGCAAGGGAATGGTTAACAACCGCTTCAACGCCTTCATCATGGGCAAATTGCAGGCGGCCGGGATTCCAACCCACTTTGATCAGCTTCTTTCCGATAACGAGGTGCTGGTCAAAAAAATGGATATGATTCCCGTGGAGTGCGTGGTGCGCAACCTCTCCGCCGGTAGTCTCTGTCGCCGTTTGGGTGTGAAGGAGGGGCAGGATCTCAATCCGCCGACCTTCGAATTCTTTCTCAAGAACGATGCGCTGCATGATCCGATGGTCAATGAGTCGCACATCGACACCTTCGGCTGGGCAACGCCCGCCGAAGTGGCCAGGATGAAGGCGCTGACCTTCGAGGTAAATACAGTGCTGAAGAAGCTTTTC
>JAYUTP010000223.1:0-7502 GCA_043755075.1 Tenderia sp. (SeqCode) | reverse complement strand
TGGTCTGGACCTTCCCCGCCGACCGCGCCGCCGGATTGCTGCGTAGCAAGGTGCCGCCGCTGCAACTGGCTGGCGTCACCGGCACCGTCTGGTCTGGCCGCGCCACCGCGCTGGACTATTCATATCAGGGGCAGCGGCAACGTCTTAGCCGCTTTACATGGCAGTTCAAGCCCTTAGCACTGTTCACCGGCCGTGCCGCGTTCGCCATCGCCTTTGATGGTGAAGGACGTAAAGGCAGCGCCAATGTCGGAATGAAATACGATGGCAGCATCACGGCAGACGCCATCATCGCTCAACTCCCCATCGCCGAACTCGCACCGCTATTTGGCGTGCCAGTTATGCTCAATGGCATGGTCGATGTAAATTTGGAAGCGCTGGTTGTGACTGAAGGAAAAATCGTGCGTGCCCAAGGCCAGATCAACTGGCGCGATGCCGCCGTCACCTCGCCTATCACACAGTCTCTTGGCAGCTACAACGCCCAGCTCAGCACCGAAGATGCTGGCATCAAAGCGCAGCTCCGCGACGAAGGCGGACCACTGCAAATGGATGGAGTGCTGCGCCTCATCAACGACGGCAGCTACCATTTTAACGCCAATATTAATCTGCGCGATCAGCAGCAGACAGTGTTGAAACAGGCGTTACAAGCTGTTGGACGGCAGCAGCCAGATGGTCGAATGTTGTTGGAGTACAGCGGAAAACTGTAGCGTGGATGGTGTTTGTGCGGTGGCCCGCGTGCACATAGCGCACCCTGTCGGGCTGGTTCCCACGGCTCTCCGTGGGAACGAGATATACAATCGCCCATGCGCTGGGCTGCGATACTTGAGTGTCTAAATATCCAGACCTGGAGATATTTCGCGGAATCGACGTTTGCTCTCTTCAATTAAGCTCTGACCTTCAGTGATTTTGCGATTTCCTTTCTCAATATCATCGCGACCCTTTTCCATGTCTTGCTCCGCGTCTTTCACTTGTTCTTCTCCGGATTTAACCTGTTTTTCTCCTGCAGAAATGAGCTTTACGCCCTTCTCTTGGTTATTGGCTAGCTCGTTTCTAAGGTCCACCTGTGCCTGAAACTCAGTTGTGTCCCCTCTCATGATGTCTGCGATAGTCGGCGGTTTACTTGCACAGCCTGCCAACGACAATAGGCTCAAACTGATCGCTGTCCCTAAAACTAATTTTGACGTATACATAATCATTGCTCCTCTTTTTACCATCGATTGAATTAGGCGCTGCATTATTTTAGATTATATCAATACTCATCAGAGTGTCTACGAGCAGTGAAAAGCTGATAAAAACTTAAAAATCACACCTAAGTTTATCAAATCGAAAGAACATTTATCGAAATGTCTTTGAGTTGCCGAAAAAATCGTTCGGTTTTGTTCTTGATTTTTTTGGTTTCCACGGCCCTCCGTGGAAATTCATATCTCAGGTAATACGGGGCGCTGTATGCAAACAACATTGCATTGTTAAAAGGTTATTTAATGTTTAACGCCAATTTGAATCTCGTTCATCACATCTTGATTCACTTGAATTAACCCACGTTTTGGTCGATCAAGATCAATGATTATAAAAACAATTAATGTGATTAGCAGCGATACCAATATCACCGGCGCGACGATGCGTTTGCCACTTAAACCACCGGAATAGCCCAGCATTCCACCTGATGAAACAAACACAATAAGCAGTAAAAACAATACAACTTCAGGGACGTGCATTTGCAGCAGCGCATTTCTTTTACTCTGGCTGTCGATAAGATCATTAAGTGCTTTTACAAAAGCACCGGTTGTTACAGGGCGTGGGTCTTGATCGGTTGCCAGTATCGCTAATGACCAAAGTTTGTTTTGTAGTTCGATGATCTGCTGGTTATAGCTGTCGCGTGCTTCGCGCTGGGTAAGGTCTATTTGACCGATAGTAATGCGTAAATCAACGTATTTACGCAGCAAATCATTGGCGTCATTTTGAAACTGATCGGGCAGAAGTTGAACCCTGAGCACAGTTGTTCCTATCGCATTAGCCTCATCAATCAAGGCCATGCTTCTATTGTCATACCGCTGCATGGACATGCTGAACGTGAAACCAAGCAAAAGCGCAAGCAAACCCAATATGCTGCCTTGAATAGAACCAGTAAGCGACTTTACTTCATTGTCAGTGTTTAATTGAACAAAGCGGCCTATTCGAAAGCCAAACTCATTGAATATCAGTATTACAATAAATAATGTTGCCGAGATTGTAAGGCTGCTGTAGGCGTAAAGAATCTCTTCTTGATTCATGGGGATATTCCAAATGGTTTTTTATTTATTAAAAAAATTATTTAGACGGCATCGCATCATTTATCGAGCGTCTTGCCGTGGTCAATATACGAAAATGCGCGATATAGCGTAGCGTGGCCACGCCCTATGTGGTGGCTGCTTTGGGCATCACATTGTTTAAAATCTCTGGAATCTGCGGCCGTCCCCGCTCATTAAGCGCTGTGCCAATGATTTTTCCGTTGAGAACAATCTTACTGTCTGCGGTGCGAATGATATCCTGAACAAACGCAAAGCGCACCTTCGACTCTCGCTCCATGCGGGTAGTAACAATAAACTCATCACCCGGCCGCAGCGAGCTACGGTAATCCAGCTCTGCCCGAATCACCATTAGATGTATACCCGCCGCTGCCAAGGCCGCGAAGTTAACCCCGATGCTGTGCAGATACTCGTGGCGGGCATGCTCAAGATAGTTTTGATAGACCGAGTTATTGACCACGCCTTGTAAGTCGCATTCGTAGTCGCGGACTTTGTATTTTTCGATGTGGTTGGTGTTGTTCATTTTATTTTTCCATGTTGGTGATTAAGTTGTGCCCTATTGTGCATAATTTATCTCCTATTTTTTGTAGCGATAAATATTTTTTAAGTTCTGATAAATAGTGATCACTTGGCATGTTTGAGCTGAGGTATGGTTTAAGGTCGGTAATATTATTTTCATTGTGACGCCCTCTGGAAATGTGCGCTCTAAATTCGAATAGAGTGCATTCCATATATCATTCATCGATCACGTCATCAACGTCAAGTTCATATGACTATGGCGGGTGTACCATAAGGGTTGGTTGCAATATTCGCCAGCACTCATGCATGGTTTATTATGGTATCGCCTGTCTGAATCTTCGGTTATCTTTCTTTTATGACTAACGCCCGGAAGTGCGTATACGTTGAAGCATGATGAACATGTGCAGGTGGATGTTTTTTATCAGGCGCGTTGGATGAATGCGAAGCGGCGAGCGTGGGTGGATCTGTTGGGTTGTCTGTTTATGTTTCTGCAGTTCTGTTGGCTGATGATATATAACTTGATGCCGTTTGTGAGCCAGTCGTTCGGTTTGAGGAAAAGGATCACCTGATCCGGGTGGTTTGCCTTTCCGCTGGCACACCGTGGGGTGCGTCAAGAGGGTGATATTGTGACGCACAAGCGACTTCTCATTGAAGAGCATCGAGTCGAAGTTATGGTAGTGGGCGTCGATCACTTCAGTTACCTGTCGTCAGTAGCTACATCACTTGTGCCGGTATGGTTTTTTTGACTGATCATTTGATTCATTAAAAAATATTTTCCTCTTATTTTTTACAGGCGCTGAGTGTGCTCACTCAGGGGGTATTTCTATTTGGTGTTAACATGTTGACTCATGGCGCTTTGCTTTAGTGCATAAATCTGGCATCGTTGTTTACAGGTTAGGCGTTTGTAGGTATTCATCGTCGCATCTCTTGCCGTAAAAATGCCCCTCCTAATAGACGGTGCGCAGTGCGGCACCCTACAGCTTCGTGAATTATTTCTCTGGGGGAATTACCAATGCACACTTCAATACCTGATAATTTGATTACCCCTGCCGCTGCGGTGACGCTGCACGGTCTCTTCCGGCTGCGTTCGCAGCACTCTTCTGATTCTATTGCTTATCGCTATTTCGATGTACAAGAGCAGCGTTGGTGTGAATTGAGCTGGGGCGCGATGGCGGTGGAGGTGGCGCGTTGGCAGACGGCGATGCAGGCGTTGGCATTGCAGCCGGGTGAGCGTGTGGCAGTGATGGCGCGTAACTGTCCTCAGTGGGTGATATTTGAACAGGCGGCGTTGGGGCTTGGTCTGGTGGTGGTGCCACTTTACGTCAATGATCGCCCCGGTAATGTGGCTTACATTATTGCAGATGCGGATGTGCGGTTGTTGTTGCTGGAGACGCCGTTGCAGTGGAATGAGTTGCAGGGCGAGGCGTTTTCGCCGCAGCTGCATTTTTGGTCGCTGGAGCTGTGTGGTGATGAGCGTGTTCGTTATGTCGAGGCACTGTTGCCGGAGGCGGCTGAGTTGATTAGCCACGAAACAGAGGGGCATGCGCTGGCGACGATCGTCTACACTTCTGGCACCACTGGCCGACCCAAGGGGGTGATGTTGAGTCACCACAATATTTTGTGGAATGCCCACGCCGGTATTCGCGCTGTGCCGGTTTTCAGTAGTGATCTGCTGCTCTCTTTCTTGCCGTTATCACACGCGCTGGAACGCACCATCGGTTATTACTTGCCGATGATGGTGGGGGCGACGGTGGCGTATGCCCGTTCGATTCAACAGTTGGCGCAGGATCTTGAAATCATCAAACCGACGGTGCTGATCTCGGTGCCGCGCATCTATGAACGCACCTACGCCAAAATTAATGAGCAGTTACAAAGCCCGGTCAAACGCAAACTCTTTGAGTTGGCGGTGGCGTCGGGCTGGAGCTGTTTTCAGTCGGAGCAGGAGCGTGGTGGTTGGTTGCCAGTGCAGTTGCTGCGGCCACTGCTGCTTAAGTTGGTGGCGGGCAAGATCATGGCCAAGCTAGGTGGCCGGGTGCGTATTGCCATCTGCGGTGGCGCGCCGATGCCGGAACATGTTGGCAGAACCTTCATCGGTCTTGGTCTTAATCTGTTGCAGGGTTACGGCATGACCGAGTTCAGCCCGGTGGCGGCGGTAAATGTGGGGGTTAATAACGATCCGCTCAGTGTTGGCCCGCCGCTGCCGGAGGTGGAAGTGCGTATTGGTAATAATGATGAGTTGCTGTTGCGTGGCCCTGGTGTGATGCTGGGCTACTGGAATAATGCGGAGGCGACGGCGGCTGTGATCGATAACGATGGCTGGCTTCACACGGGCGATAAGGCGCGTGTCGAAGGTCAACGGGTCTACATCACCGGCCGCATCAAGGATGTGATTGTGCTTTCCAACGGTGAGAAGCTGCCGCCCGCTGATATGGAGATGGCGATCAGTACTGATCCGCTCTTTGAGCAGGTGATGGTGATCGGCGATAATCGACCCTATCTGACGGCGCTGCTGGTGCTGAATGAGGCCGAGGCGGGTAAACGTGGCTTTACTGCCGACAGTGGCCAAGAAAATCGGTTGCTGGAGCGATTGGCACAGTGTCTGTGTGAGTTTCCCGGCTACGCCCAGATCCGCAAGGTGACAGTTGTTACGGATCCATGGACGGTGGAGAACGAGATGCTGACACCGACACTGAAACTGAAACGTGCCAAAATCATGGAACATCATCAGGACGACATTACCACGATGTATCAAGGACACTAACGATGGTTGAAATGCGCGAAAATATTCAACCGATGATCCGGGTGCTAGCCATGCCCGGCGATGCCAATGCCGCCGGTGATATCTTTGGTGGCTGGATCATGTCGCAGGTGGATATCGCCGGGAGTATCATCGCCCATCGTTATGTCGGTGGTCGGGTGGTGACGGTGGCGGTTAACTCGTTTTCATTTCATCAGCCGGTTTTCATTGGTGATTTGGTCAGCTGTTATGCCGAGGTGGTGAAGGTGGGCAATACCTCGATCACCATTGAGGTGACCGTGTTTGCCGAACGCAACAAGATGGAGAAGGCGGTGATGGTGACGCAGGCAGTATTAACCTATGTGGCGGTGGATGAACATCGTCGGCCGACACCTATTAGAAAACCGTAAGGGAGTAGTTAGTTTTGTTTAAAAGAGAGTTGTATGTTGGGGCGATGGGTCTGTTGCTGGCGTTACTGGTCAGTGGCTGCACTATGGGCTCGCCCGGCGTTGAAGTAGCGCAGAAGGCGGTGGATGGCTTTTATCAGGCGCAGCAGCAGGGTGATTTGGATAAGGCGCTCACCTTTTACACCGATAAGGGGGCAAAGGAAGAGTGGCGCGGATATCTGGAGCATCTGCGGGGAGCGCTAGGCACGGTGCAGAGTTTTGAACAGAAGGGTGTTGAGGTGAATACGGTGCTGATTGGCCGGTACTATATTTTCGATTATCAGGTGAACTACAGCTCTGGCAAGGGTGCCAAGGAGACACTGACACTGTTTGACTCGGTGGACGAGGGCGATACGCCACTGATCGCCGCATACGCCATTATGGCGGAAGGTTTTAAACCTCTGTTTTAAATTATCAGAGGTTCTGGTTACCTGACCAAAATTCCTTGATTCAGCTTGAGCTTGTGGCGCTTACGCAGACCCCGCTATATCCCAACACTGTCTTCCGCTGAAGCCGCAATTCATGCCGGCTATATATTGGGTAGGAAGTCGATATTGTAATTCAGACTGGTGAGTTCGACGTTTTTAGCGCCAAAGTCGATACGTTTGATGCGCAATGCCAACTTGCGCTCCAGGTCACTATCGCCGAGCTCAGACGAGATGATCACACAATCAGTGACTTCGCCTGATGGCGCGATGGTGATTTTGAATACCACTTTACCCTGCATGGCGGGGTTTTGGCGCAGGGCGCGTTGATAGATGCTCCAGATGGCGGATTTGTTGGCCTCCATGACGCGCTGAATATCCCCTTCGGAGCGACCGCTGGTTTTTTGTGCCTCTTGCTCATCGCGCCTCTGAGCCTGGGCAGCGGGCAGTGTGTCTAGGCGACTGACCACGGTAGTGGTCTCATGCCCGGCCAGCGCAGTGCTGCCGCCGGTATCACGGCTGAACTTGGAGGTGTCGATGCCACCACTTCCTTTGACAGCTTTGGAGGTGAGGATGGAGCGATTTGGCGCACGTTCTTCACTGCCGCCGCTTTGAAGTTGTTGGGTGGACTGTTGAATAGTCTCTATCGGTGCAGCTTCGCGCAGGTCAGCTAGCATGTCCTTCATCGCTAGGACACCGACGCTGGAGGCCTTTTTGCGGGCGGCCTCAATATCAACCTTGGGCTTTTGAGGCTCTAGTTTCACTGCCTCGGGCTCAGGTTTGGGCTCGGGTTTCGGTTCTACAGGTTTAGGTTTTTCCGGTTCGGGTTCAGGCTTTTTTTCCTCCTCAACCTTGGGCTTTTCCGGCTCAGGCTTGGGCAGCTCGATCTTGGGTGGCTCCACCTTCTTTTTTTCCAGCAGCATCTTGGCCAGACGTGGTGGTACCTTTTCAGCGCTGGAACGCTCGATCTTGGGCGCGTCGACGACTATCATGATGGAGCTAAACAGCAGTGCCAGCAGCAACGTAATGATGACGATGCGGTGAAAACGACGCTCATCAGCAAACGTGGCGTTCCAGGGCAGGGTTACGATGG
>JAYUTP010000222.1:0-9384 GCA_043755075.1 Tenderia sp. (SeqCode) | reverse complement strand
CAATCCATTGCGCATCCTCGACAGCAAAAATCCGGCAATGCAGGCACTGAATGAAAACGCCCCGAAGCTGATCGACTCACTCGATGATGAGTCGCGCCAACATTTCGAGCGGCTTTGTAGTTATCTTGATGCGGCAGGCATTAAGTACGTGGTCAATCCACGCTTGGTGCGCGGTCTTGACTATTACAACCGTACTGTCTTTGAATGGGTTACCGACCAGCTCGGTGCCCAGGGCACCGTCTGCGCCGGTGGCCGTTTTGATGGTCTAGTCGCGCAACTCGGTGGCCGTGATACACCAGCGCTCGGTTTTGCCATGGGCGTTGAACGACTGGTGGCACTGCTAGAGACGACCGATATCCAGGTTGGTAATTTGCCGCACGTCTATTTGGTGATGCTGGGTGATGAGGCGACCCATGCGGGTCTGCTGCTGGCGGAACAGCTGCGTGATGCACTGCCGACATTGCGCCTGCGCAGTAATTGTGGTGGTGGTAATTTTAAATCTCAGTTCAAAAAGGCTGACAAAAGTGGCGCAACATTGGCATTGGTTCTGGGTGAAGATGAAATGAGTCAGGACGTGGTAGGGGTAAAAAATCTGCGCGCGGATAGCCCACAACAGACCCTGCAACAGAGTGAATTGGTAGCGTATTTAAAGTTGCTATTGGTATAGCTGTATAGTACCCAAAATACTACGTGGGGCAGACCCTGCATTCTGTGCACCAGATACCAAGGTGAACAAACAAGGGTGCGTATGACACGTCTTATATTTAATGTTAGCGATCAATAATCGGTATTGTTGAGATGGGAAATATAATGAGCAAGATACCAACTGATATCAAAAAAAATTTGGGCATGAATATTGGTAAAATTTGCCAATTTAGTATAGCGAAAAACAACTCTGAAAATCATTGTGCACATTATGTTTCTCATATTATGGGTTACGAGCTAGCTGGTGCAACATGTAAAAATGCCACTTGGGGAGATAAACAAAAGCCTCCAAAAGGAGCCACTATTAGAGTTAATGATTTATTCAGCGCTTCACCTGTCACTGATCTTTTTGTCAACAAACCTGCCGCATTGACGGAATGTTTAATATTTGTAACCTTATCATCCAATTTAAAGAAAGTTGGATGCACGCTAGAAATGGGCACGCATCCCAAAAAACATGTTGGAATATTGGTAGAGGGTAAGGTCTGGAATTATAGTAATACTCATAATAAAGTGGTGGCAGATATTCCAGCGTTATTTCAATCCAAGTTTTCTAATGCCTATAAAACAACTGGAGCTACAGTTGAATTCTATTATGGTAAATTCATATGAGATATTTAATATTACTTCTATCTCTATCAGGCTGTGCAGTTCAGGCTACTGAACAATCTAATAAGCCTCGCGGCGAGGAGGTTTTCAATATTCTTCTTAAGAATGGAGGTATTAATCTTGTTAATGAACCACTTTGCAAGGCTAACATAAATTTAAATGAACAACTATCTTTAGCGTTTTCAGTATCATATGAAAATAAGAACAAAACAGTAATTAAATCACATTGTTCACCATCCAAACACGATTTCTCAGCAGACAAAATAATTGATGTATGGGACTGTACAATACAAATAAATGAAAACGGCCTAAAAAATGAATTCATTTCAAGTTCCGTGATCGTATTTAGCCTTACCGTGGACACAAAAGAATTTGTCAAAGGCTCATTAAGATGCCGCTAACAAACGCATCGAGACGACGGCAAAAAGCGCCGCGCCTGATGCGAGACTTTGTGGCTATGCGCAACATTTTTGGATAACAGAACAGGAGTTATAGTGTGGAAGTCTACGAATCAGAACGCGAACAACTTGATGCCCTTAAAAGTTGGTGGAAGCAAAGCGGCAAGGCGATCATCATCGGTGCCGTTCTTGGGTTGGGCTCGCTGCTGGGTTGGCAACAGTGGCAGGCCGGCACCCAAGCGGCGCGTGAGTCTGCGTCGTTGGAGTATGACGTGTTGCTGGCCGACCTTGAAAATCACAACTACCAGGGTGTAAAGGATCGGGGTGCCAATATCCTTGAAAAATTTCAGGGCACTCCTTATGTCGCGCTGACGGCGCTAGCGCTGGCCAAGGTCAACGTCGATGAGGGTGAGCTGGTTGCCGCTCACACCTATCTGCAGATGGTGATCGATCAAAGTAAAGACAGTCAGTTGCAACATGTCGCCCGCCTGCGTTTGGCGCGCCTGATGTTGGCGCAAGATCAGCCCCAGCAAGCACTGGATTTGGTGAAGGGGGTTGATGCAGTGGGCTTTGCCAGTGCCTACGATGAGCTAAACGGTGATATTCATGCGGCACTGGGTAATAGTGCTGAAGCGCGTAGCGCTTATGAACGCGCCATCGCGGCGATGGACGCTGCTCTTGATCAGACCACCATTAAGATGAAGCTGGATGATCTGGGCGAGACCGAGGTGGTGCTTTAAATGCGTTTTATTCTGCTGCCACTGTTATTGCTGATGTTGGCGGGCTGTAGCTCATCCGGTCCGATCCGCGAACCGGCAACGTTGGAGACAATCACTGGTGCCCGTGATGTCAATGTAAAGTGGGTTCGCTCCACCTCATCCAGCAGCCTCAATAAAGTCTATGATCGTTTGGCGCCAGCGATTAGCGATGGCAAACTCTATACCGCTAATGCCAATGGTATGGTCTACGCATTTGATCTGGCTAAAGGCAAAAAACAGTGGCAGCAGGAGTTTGCGTTGGTTATCAGCGGTGGTGTTGGTATTAATGATCAGTCACTATTTATCGGTAGCTCCAAAGGTGAAATGTTAGCGTTGGCCCGCAATGATGGGGCTGAGCAGTGGCGCACGACACTCTCCAGTGAAGTTTTGGCGCCGCCAGTGGCGACCGCAAATCAAGTGATTGTTCGGTGTGTCGATGGTAATGTTTATGCGCTCGATGTTGAAAATGGCCAGCGTTTGTGGAGTTATCAGAGTGGTATTCCCTCGCTGACGTTGCGTGGCGATGGCACCCCCGTGATTACCAATGACAACGTCCTGATTGGTCTGGCCAATGGCCGTCTTGTCTCTCTGTCGCTCTACGACGGTTCCATCACTTGGGAGGGTAACGTCGCTGTGGCGCAAGGGCGTACTGATCTTGAGCGGATGGTCGATGTTGATGCAACACCGTTGGTCGTGGATGACACCGTCTACGCCGTTGCCTATCAAGGGCGAATAGTGGCGTTGTCACTCAGCACCGGCACCCAACAGTGGAGTCGCGACATTGGTTCATCGGCGGGAATGGCGATTGATGAACACCATCTCTATGTTGTCGATGATGACGATCAAGTCTGGATGCTGGATCGTAACAGCGGCGCCTCGCTGTGGAAATCAGACAAACTCAAATATCGTGATCTCACCGCTCCTGCCGCGTTAAAAGATGCCGTGGTGGTGGGTGATTTTGAAGGCTATCTGCACTGGTTGTCGTTGGACGATGGTCATATTATCGCCCGTCGCCAAGTTGATAGCGATGGTGTGCGTGCCACCCCTGTTGTGATTAATAATGTGCTCTATGTCCGCAGCAAAAATGGCGACCTTGAAGCACTCACACTTGCTCCTTAAATTCTGGAAACTCTGGCAACCCAACTCATGAAACCTGTCATCGTAATCGTCGGCCGTCCCAATGTGGGTAAATCAACGCTCTTCAACTGCCTCACCAAAACGCGTGACGCATTGGTGGCTGATTATCCAGGGCTGACCCGTGACCGCAAATATGGCACCGGCCGTGTAGGTGAAAAGCCTTATATCGTTGTTGATACTGGCGGTCTTAGCGGCGAAAAAGAGGGGGTTGAGGAGTTGATGGCAGGGCAAGTGCAACAGGCTATTGGCGAAGCTAATATTATCCTGTTTATGGTTGATGCCCGCGACGGACTCACTGGCGGTGACGAGACAATTGCCCGGCAATTGCGCCGCATTGATAAACCGATCTATCTCATTGTTAACAAAGTTGACGGTTCTGATGAGAACATCGCGATGGCTGACTTCCAGCGACTCGGCATAGGTAAACCAATCGGCATCTCATCGGCTCATAGTCGTGGCGTAAAGTCGATGATGGACACGGTGCAGATGTTGTTGCCGGAAGCGGAGGTGGAAGAGGGCGATGATGAGCGTGACGAGACACTCAAGGTCGCCATCATCGGCCGCCCCAATGTCGGTAAATCAACGCTCGTTAACCGGCTGCTTGGCGAGGAGCGTGTTGTTGCCTTTGACATGCCCGGCACCACTCGCGATAGCATCTTCATCCCTTTCGAGCAGGATGGACAAAAATACACACTGATTGATACCGCTGGCGTACGCAGACGCGGCAAAGTGAAAGAGACCGTCGAGAAGTTCAGCGTCATCAAGGCGCTGCAAGCAATCGAGGTCGCCAACGTGGTTATCTTTGTACTGGATGCTCAAGATGGCGTCTCAGACCAGGATGCCACTCTGGCAGGTTTTGCACTTGAGGCTGGGCGCGCCATGGTCATCGCTGTCAATAAATGGGATGGACTGGAAAAAGAGGCTCGTGGCAAGTTGAAAGAGGAGCTGGGGCGCAAGCTGCCTTTCCTCGATTTTGCCGAGATGCATTTCATCTCTGCATTGGAAGGCGCGGGAGTTGGGGCGTTGTTCAAATCGGTGAATGCTGCTTACAGCGCGGCGATGGCGGATCTTGCCACACCAGCGTTGACCCGCATCCTGGAGGATGCCGTCACCCAGCATCAGCCGCCTATCGTCGGCGGCCACCGCATCAAACTGCGCTATGCCCATCAGGGTGGTAAAAATCCGCCGCTCATTATTATCCACGGCAATCAGACCGATTCAGTGCCGGGTACCTACAAACGTTACTTGATGAACATCTATCGCAAGGTCTTTAAATTACACGGTACGCCAGTGCGCATTGAGTTTCGTTCCGGCGACAATCCCTTTGCCAACAAGCGTCGTGAAAACCTTACCGTGCGTCAGGCCTACCAGAAAAAAATGGCAACCAAGTATTCATCCAAGAGTAAAAACCGGCATAAGCCCTAGTAAATTTTGAGCCAAAAAATGGCTCCCGCGCTTTTTATGTTGGCTTTCTGAGCGTAAAAAGTGGGGGAGGGTGCAGAGGTAATATATAGAGAGTTATCTTTTGCCACCATCACAAACTTCATTGATCTCATGTCATTTAACTTAACAATATGACCCCTAGTAATTTGCAGGATCCCACTCCAGACAACGACGCCGCGTCTAACGCGGAAGTGCCCACGCAACCGATAATGCCAGTGCGCAAACGACGCTGGCGTAAATGGTTATGGGTGCTGGCAGTGGTGGCGGCGATTATGGCCGCTGCCATCTATTATGAAATGGAACATTCCATGCTCCAGGCGCGTTTCATCTCTTCAATGGCTCAGGAGATGCGTTATCAAGTCGAGCCCGGCCAAGCCTCCGAGGATGAGATTCACTACCCCGGTAGCGGTCCCTTTGATGTACGCATGGGCTACACCGCACTGCCAGAATTTTTAACCACGCTGCATGATAAGGGCTACATCATCGATTCGCAGGCGCGTTGGAGCAGTGCATTGCAACGCAGTTGGGAGTGGGGATTCTTCCCCCCGTATCATGAAAAAACCCGCGCTGGTTTGATGATCCATGGCCGTGATGATGTGGTGCTCTACGATTCGCGCTACCCACGCCACAGCTACGCTGAATTCGATGCGATTGCGCCACTGATTGTTGATACCTTGCTTTTCATCGAAAATCGCGAGCTACTCAACACCTCACATCCCCACCGCAACCCAGCCATCGAATGGGATCGCATGGCCCGCGTCACCGGTGGTCTGGCCCTAAACATGATCAGAACCGAAGATGAAAAAATGGCCGGTGGCAGCACCTTGGCAACGCAGATTGAAAAATATCGCCACTCGCCCGACGGCCTCACCAGTGCGCCAATCGAGAAGCTGCGGCAGATGGGCTCAGCCACGCTCCGCGCCTATCTGGATGGTGAAGATACCCGTAACACCCGGCGCAACATTGCCCTCGACTACATTAACACCGTGCCACTTGCGGCACGTACCGGTTATGGTGAGGTCAATGGTATCGGTGATGGTTTGCGGGTTTGGTATGACGCCGATGTAGAAAAGGTGAACGCCTTATTACAACGCCCCTTCATGTCAACTGGCGCTCGGCTCACCGAGCAGGCCCTAGCCTACAAGCAGGTGTTGAGTCTATTCCTAGCCCAGCGTCGCCCCTCTTATTATCTGGGCGGCGGTGATCCTAAGCGGCTTAATGAGCTTACCAACGTCTATCTTGATCTATTGGCAAAAGAGCAGGTGATTCGTCCAGCGTTACACGATGCTGCGGTGGCGACGGCATTGCACTATGGCCCGGCCATTTCCCAACGAAGTGTTACGCCCTACGCCAGTGACAAAGCCGTGAATGTATCGCGCACTCGCCTGACCACCATGCTGGGCTTGAAGAGCCTGTATGAACTTGACCGTGTTGATCTGAATGTTAACGCAACCTTCGATCAGTCAATGCAAAAGCTCGCCAGCGACACCCTTCGAAAAATGAAAGACCCTGCAGAAGCGCGCGCTGCGGGACTCTTCGGTGAACGGCTACTGCACGAAGATAATGACCTCACCAAAGTGATCTACAGCTTCACTTTGATGGAACGCACCCCAACCGCCAACGTAGTGTTGGTTCAGGCCGATAATTACGATCAGCCCTTCGACATCAACGAAGGGGTTAAACTCGATCTTGGCTCCAGCGCTAAATTGCGCACACTGGTGAGTTACCTCAATATCATCGCTACGCTTCACGAGCAATACGCCGCACTTAGTGACGCCGAACTGGCCAAGGTAGAGCTAGCGCAAAACAACGTGTTAACAGGTTGGGTCATCGACTATCTGCGAGCACATCCAGAACATCCGCTTGACGCCATGCTTGCCGCCGCCATGGAGCGCACCTACTCCGCCAGCCCCAATGAGCAGTTTTATACTGGCGGTGGTCTACACAGCTTTGCAAATTTCGACAAGCTTGATAACAATAAGATAGTCACAATACGTGAAGCAATGCGCAGCTCCATCAACTTACCGTTTATCCGATTGATGCGCGACGTTGTCCGTTATCACATGCTGCAAGTACCAGGCTCCACCGCTAAGCTGCTTGAAGATGTACATGATGAACGCCGCAGCCATTATCTGGAACGATTTGCTGACAAAGAAGGCAGTGCCTTCATGCAGCACTTTTATCGCAAATACAAAGGCAAAGACGACAGGGAGATACTTAACCTGTTGTTGAGCAGTACCCGCCTAACACCACCACGCTTAGCGCTGATCTATAACCGCACCGTTGTTGAACCAAGTATTGAAGCTTTCATCAATCTCTTTCACGAGCGTTTTCCTGATAGTAAGTTAAGTGAAAAAGAGATCAATTCACTCTACGAACGTTACGGCATCGACCGTTACAATCTCGCGGATCAAGGCTATATAGCCAGCATTCACCCACTGGAATTATGGACGGCCGCTTATTTGGTGCGTAACTCGAATACCAAGTCATCAGAGCTGCTCGCCGCCAGTGACAAAGAGCGTCAAGAGGTCTACAGCTGGCTGCGCAAGACCCGCCATAAAAATGCCCAAGACATTCGCATTCGCCAGCTGCTGGAAGTAGAAGCCTTTATCGAAATACACAAAGAGTGGAAGCAACTCGGTTACCCCTTCGACAGCCTAGTGCCATCTTACGCTACCTCCATCGGTAGTTCCGCCGATCGCCCTGCCGCACTGGCGGAGCTGATGGGAATCCTTGTCAACGATGGCGTGCGCTTACCCACCGTGCGCATCGAAAGTCTGCACTTTGCCACCGACACACCTTACGAAACCATTGTTAAAGCCCAGCCACAGTTAGGTGAGCAAGTGCTCAATCCAAGCGTTGCAACCGCCGTGCGCAAAGCACTGCGTGACGTTGTTGATAACGGTACCGCACGGCGACTGCAACAACCTTTCACCGATGTTGATGGCAATATTATGGTCGTAGGTGGCAAGACCGGTACTGGCGATCACCGTTATGAAACGTTTGGCAGCGGTGGGCAGCTTATAAAATCAACTGTCATGAACCGAACCGCCACCTTCGTCTTCTACATTGGTGATCGTTACTACGGCACACTGACTGCCTTCGTCCCTGGCACACAAGCTGAAAATTATCACTTCACCAGTGGCTTGCCCGTGCAGATACTAAAAACAATGGCACCAGAACTGGCACCCTATTTACGTCGAGAGCAATAAATACAGCATCGCTCCGATGCAGGATTAATAAGTCGTGGCAAACAATCACAATGTTGGCTTACAACACCCCGGCCAGCGGACTGATCACCGCATTGCCTGTTTATTCAAATGGCGGTGCTGCACTACACCAGGCGTCGCTCGGTCGTTGGAAACATATATTGCTATGCCCACGGCTGTCTCGTATTGGCGGAGTTACGTTCCAACGCATGAGGCAGATAGACCTGCCAAAACCATCATTAAATCCTGATCATGAAGATTTCTGACCGCAGCTCAGTAGCACTAGATTATCTGATATTGTTACCACACGACCCTTGGCGCTCTTATCGTTTATGACATAAATGGCATGATGCCGCCGATGCTTTTGTGGTCTCGATGCTTTATGCTTTATGACTCTGGTGCTTTGTGCATCGCTCACTTCAACGGCAGCATCATCCATGAAAATTATTGTCAGAACGTTCTTCAAAACCCTGCGCGTGATCCTCGGCCCTGTGATGCTACTGGGCGAGCGGCTCACCCGGCCCACCGGTCTAGTGCGTCCGCCCGCCTTGCAAGCCCAGGTCGATCAACAATGCGCAAGCCTCGCGCTGTACCAGTACAAGACCTGCCCCTTCAGCATCAAGGTGCGGCAGGAAATGCGGCGTTTGTCACTGCCCATCGAGCATCGCGATGCGCAACATGACGTAAAAAACCGAGAGGAGTTGGTGCGCCTAGGCGGGCAGGCCAAAGTGCCTTGCCTGAGAATTACCGACCAAGCGGGTAATAGCGAATGGATGCTTGAGTCCGACGCCATTATTGACTACCTACGCGGGCGCTTTGCCGCGATCTGAGTAGGTTGGCGACACCATGCGACCAGTCAAAAGCCGCATCCGCTTTATGGGTAGTGGATTTAGATGTCTCGGATAGGAAGGCGCTCTACCGCGAGTTATTTTGCTATGGGTTGGAGCCGGAGCGGGTGGATGAGATACAGTGGGCCACGAACGGCAATTTCGCGCTTGGAAACGAACGTAGCGCAGGTGTTGTCAGTTGTAGTAGTCGCGACTTGATCTGACAGTTACCGGTTTTTCGGAAGTGACTGTCAGATCAAATTCAGTTCACGAATTTTTCCTGCCAGATTTTTTTGCC
>JAYUTP010000221.1:0-4808 GCA_043755075.1 Tenderia sp. (SeqCode) | reverse complement strand
CCCCATGCCGGGGCGGCCGATGCGGCCAGTGAGCAGATGGCAATTGATGATGGCATTGACCTTGTCGGTGCCACTGCTCGATTGATTGATACCTTGTGAATAGACCGTGATGACACGTTCGGTGCGGGCGAAGAGTCGATAAAACTCTGCCACATCGGCAACCGGCAAGCCGCAGCGCTCTGCCACCACTTCAATGGATGGCGCGCTGGCCTGGGCAGCGGCCAGCGCGGCGGTATAACCTTCGGTGCAATTGCTAACAAAAAGTTCGTTGACCTGTTCGCCCTTTTCAAGATGAGTGAGCAGGCCGTTGAAGAGTACAGAATCAGTGCCCGGCTTGAGTGGCAAATGGAGGTCGGCGATATCGCAAGTGGATGTCCTGCGCGGATCGATAACAATGACCTGAAGATCCCCATTATCCTGCTTAGCCTTGACGATGCGCTGATACAGTACCGGATGGCACCAAGCGGCATTTGAGCCAGTCAATACAATCAGCTTGGCGCGTTCCAAATCCTCATAACTGCACGGCACCGTGTCGGAACCAAAGGCACGTTTGTGGCCCGCCACTGATGACGACATGCAAAGGCGTGAGTTGGTATCGATATTGGCGCTGCCGATGTATCCCTTCATCAACTTGTTGGCAACGTAATAGTCTTCAGTGAGCAGTTGGCCAGAGACGTAAAACGCGACGGCATCAGGGCCATGTTCGCGAATGACTTTGGAGAAACCATCCGCCACGGTTTTCAGCGCCTTGTCCCAGCCGACGTATTGACCATCAATCTCGGGATAGAGCAGGCGATTTTCGATTCCTACCGTCTGCCCTAATGCCGAGCCTTTGGAGCAGAGGCGACCGAAATTGGCGGGGTGATTGGGATCACCTTTGATCTCAACGCCAGTGTGGGTGGGCGTGGCAAGTACGCCGCAGCCAACGCCGCAGTAAGGGCAGGTGGTTTCTGTTGTTTTAGTCATTATTGATCCAGCCATTTGACGCCCGTATCACTCACTACTATCCCGTCATTCCTACAAAGCCAGATAAACCACGCCATCCTCCACCTTCACCTCATACTTCGCTGCACACCCTACATCAGGCGCTACCGCCTCGCCACTCTCCAGCTCAATTTTCCAGCTGTGCAGCGGACAGGTGACACGTTTGCCATGCACGATCCCCTGTGACAGCGGGCCACCCTTATGTGGACATTTATCACGCAGGGCGAAGATTTCGTCATCGGCTGTGCGGAAGATGCCGATGTTGCCTTTGGCAGTCTCCACCACACGGGCACCGAGCTTTGGAATATCGTTGATTCGACCTACTTCAATCCAACTGCTCATTTCTCTAATACCTCGATCAAATTCAATGTTGGGTGGGTTCACCCTACATTTATAAATTCAGATAATCTTCTTGATGGGGATGTATTCCTGATGTCGCGCTTCGATCTCTTTGGCCCACGGATCAAATTGAAATACCTCTTGCGATTCGAGGAAGCGTTTGTACAGCGCCTTGCGCCCTACTTCATCTTCCACCACACGTTGCTTCACATAGTTCAAACCAACACGTTCGATCCACGGTGCAGTACGATCAAGGTAATGGGCCTCTTCGCGATAGACCTGCATAAAAGCGCCACAGTACTCCATCGCCTCCTCTTCTGTTTTTACTTTCGCGAGCAGATCGGTAGCGCGGACATGGATACCGCCGTTGCCGCCAACATGCAGCTCGTAACCGGAATCAACACAGACCACACCAAAATCCTTAATAGTGGCTTCGGCGCAGTTGCGCGGGCAGCCGGAAACAGCAATCTTGAACTTGTGGGGTGTCTGGGTACCCCAAGTCATCTTTTCTATTTTAACACCCAACCCCGTGGAGTCTTGAGTACCAAAACGGCACCATTCGGAACCGACGCAGGTTTTAACGGTACGCAGAGATTTACCGTAAGCGTGGCCGGAGACCATGCCCGCAGCATTCAGATCACCCCAGATAGCAGGAAGATCCTCCTTCTTGATGCCGAAAAGGTCGATGCGCTGACCACCCGTCACCTTGACCATCTTGGCGTCATATTTGTCCGCCGCATCAGCGATGGCACGCAGTTCAGTAGGGGTAGTCACACCACCCCACATGCGTGGCACTACCGAATAAGTGCCATCCCTTTGAATATTGGCGTGGGCGCGTTCGTTGATGAAACGTGATTGCGGATCATCCTTCGCCTCACGTGGCCAAGCGGCGAGCACATAAAAATTCAATGCCGGGCGGCACGACGCACAGCCATCGGCGTTGCGCCACTCCAGGAACTCACGCACGGCGGGAATGCTGGTGAGTTTGTTTTTGGTAATCGCTGCGCGCACTTCGTCATGAGTATGATCGGTACAGCCGCAAAGTGGTTTCTTCTTCGGTGTGGCAGAGTAGTCACCGACTGTTGATGCCAAAATCTGCTCAACCAGACCGGTACACGATCCACACGAGGCCGAGGCCTTCGTGTGCAAGCGCACTTCTTCAAGCGTGAATAGACCTTTGGTGGTGATCGCTTTGACGATATCGCCCTTACAGACGCCATTACAACCACACACCTCCATGCTATCGCTCATGGCGGAGGCGGCATTCTGACCACCATGACCCGAGTCACCGAGATGGGTCTGACCAAACATCAGTGAGTCGCGGATGTCACTAACGTCGGTGCCCTCGCGCAGCAACTGGAAGTACCAGGAGCCATCGACGGTGTCGCCATACATCACCGCACCCTTGATCTTATTGTCCTTTAGCACGATTTTTTTGTAGATGCCACGGGCGGCATCCTTCATCACAATCTCTTCAGTAGAATCATCACCGATGAAGTCACCGGCAGAGAAGAGATCAATGCCGGTCACCTTGAGCTTGGTTGAGGTGACCGAACCCTGATAACGACCGATACCATGCTTGGCCAAATGGTTAGCGCATACCTTGGCCTGTTCGAACAATGGCGCGACCAGACCATAGGTATCACCACGATGTTGCACGCATTCACCGACTGAATATATTTTGGGATCAAAGGTCTGCATGGTGTCGTTGACGACAATGCCCCGCTCGCAGTGCAGGCCGATTTTTTTCGCTAGCTCGATGTTAGGGCGAATACCCGCCGCCATCACCACGATGTCGGCAGCGATCTCTAGGCCGCCTTTGAAGCGCACGCCTTTGACAAACTCATCACCGAGAATTGCTTCGGTCTGCGTCGCCATCAGGAACTGCAACCCGCGCTCCTCCAGCGCCTTTTGCAACATCTTGCCGGAGACACAATCCATCTGCCGTTCCATCAGCGTATCGCTCAGATGCACTACGGTGACACTCATCCCCTGAATCTGTAAACCGTTGGCCGCCTCAAGACCGAGCAAGCCACCACCGATCACCACGGCATGTTTTCTGGGGTTTGATTTATCTCGAGCCGTGTCGAGCATAGTATTGACGTCTTTAATATCGCGAAAACCGATCACACCTTTAAGGTTATGGCCCGGCACAGGAATGATGAAAGGATTAGAGCCAGTAGCCAACAACAGGCGGTCATACCTCTCTTCAGTGCCATCTTCCGCAATCACCAGGCGCTTTTTACGATCGACACCCACCACCGTCTTACCGGCATGCAGAGTGATATTGTTCTGCTCATACCACTCATGGGTATTAAGCATGATGTCGTCGATGGTCTTCTCACCGGCCAATACTGGCGACAACAGAATGCGATTGTAGTTACCGTAAGGCTCAGCACCAAAGACGGTAATGTCATACATATCCGGTACAATCTTCAGCAACTCTTCCAGCGTTCTCATACCCGCCATACCGTTACCGACCAAGATCAACTTCTCTTTCATGTTCTGCTCCTAATCAAATACGAGACTATTACTGTGCTAGAGCAAAGTGTATGCCAGTATGCCAGTCCGACGCTAACTCATTGACATGTATAGGGTAGTAATCGGACAATACAGCTTCATTAGCAGGCCAGCAACGCATGCACGCACCATCAAGGTGCGTCACAAAAAGCATAGCGCCTCATTACAAGGCGCGCACCGATCACGGGCAATCAGGTTCGATGGAGGGGTAATGAAGGCATCCATTAAGAAGCAGAATATTGACCATGAATTCTACACAACAGAACGTTGTTACATTACCGAGATCTTCAATTCGGCGGATGACCCAGATCTATCTATCGCCCGCGCCAGAGTAGCGCCGGGAATCACCACCTGCTGGCATCGGCTTAAAAACAGCATCGAACGTTACATCATTATCAGTGGCCAAGGCATTGTGGAGATTGGAGAGCTACCTGCACAAACGATTGGCGCAGGTGACGTGGTCATCATTCCGGCACTGTGCCGCCAGCGCATCAGCAATACCGGCAACGACGATCTGATATTTCTCGCCATTTGCACACCGCGCTTCATGATTGATGACTACCAGGATATTGAATCAGCGCTAGGTGGATGAAAATTACATCTGCGCAAGTTCGATGAAACGCAACGCGCCCTAACGACTATGCGCCCCTCGGCCTACTGCCGGGCGTTGATTTCCGCCTCCACCCGCAGCCAGTCGTCCAACGCCACATCGCCCTGAAAGCCGCGCTGCTCAGCAAATAGATAGGCAGTCTCAGCGATCATAACGTTGCGTACCTCGTCACTGACTGCGCACATTGCTTTGGCAATGGCACACCGCTCAGCCGCCTGCTTGCTGGTAGCTTGCTTGTGTTGTTTGCTCAAGATCATTGAGGTAGTCTGAATAAAACGGACACTCCCGATTGGTAAACTTGACCTATCAGGAGGACGACATGAGCAAACGAATCAAGAGTTACCCCACCGAATTC
>JAYUTP010000220.1:0-3371 GCA_043755075.1 Tenderia sp. (SeqCode) | reverse complement strand
CCGCCACTGTAGCAAATGCGGATCTGCCCAATGGTACGCTGACTATCAGTAAAACAGCGGGTACGGCGACACTTGCTTCTAACCTGATACTGAACGGCGCGGGTACCAATGTTACTGTAAATCAGGGCACTCTAGATATTGCTGGATTTAACTTTACTGTCCCTGCAACCTTGACGGCGAATGCTGCGGGCATAGTACGACTACAAGGTGGTGAGACGGTTGCGGCCACGACTAGGACGTTTAATGCAGGCAGTACCGTTATCTATAACGGTGGTGGCAGCTATGCGTCGCTCGCGCTAGGTAATAGCTATTCAAATCTTACTTTTAATAATGGCGCTGGTTCATGGACGCATACCGGCGCGTTGATAACAAAAGACTTAACTCTTACCACGGGTACATTATTGAGCGGTGGGCAGAACATCAGTGTCTCCGGTCATTGGAGCAACAGCGGCACCTATACCAGTGGATCAAACACGGTCACCTTCAATGGTGTTGGCCAAAACATCACAGGCAATACTACCTTCAACAACTTTACCAAATCGGTGGCGAGTGCGGATACGCTTACCTTCGCTGCCAGTTCTATTACCAGTATCAACGGCGTGGCGACAATCAATGGTGCGAGTGGTCAATTGTTGACGCTGGCATCGTCCGCGCCTGGCACACATTGGAATCTGACGTTGGGCGCAAGTGCAACCAAATCGATCAACTATGTGAGTGTCTCTTGGGGTGATGCTTCTGGGTCGGACCCTTCTCAGAAAAACATCAACCCGACCAGCTCCACCGATGGCGGGAATAATATCGCTTGGTTTAGTTTTATTATTTCCGGTACCGTTTACAGTGACGAAGGTGTGACCTTGATTGGTGACGGCGCGGTGATTCGTTTGTTGGTGAATGGCGCAAGTCAGGGGACATCGACGACGACAGGGGGGACGGGGACGTATTCCATCGCGGCCACGACACTCAACGCTGGCGATGCGCTGTTGGTGTATATCGATGGCTTCGCCACCAAGGGCAGTGCAGTAACTGTGTCCAATGGCGGTAATCTTTCAGGTTTAAATATCTATGGCGGGGAAGTGATTACGCGGCACGATAACGCGGGTTCCTTGAGTAATGCAAATATGAAAACCGCGAAGGGGGCGTATGTCGATACCGATATCGAGTACTCGGTTGATGCTAGTAATAATCTCACGGTGTCGGGTAGTGCGATTTTGTATGTGCTCGCCAGTCATAGTTACACACCGGCCGCGAATATCGTCACGCCTGAGATGAAGAGTCTCGGTACGTTTAATGGGGGCACGGGCAGTGTCACCATCAGTAAATTGCTGACTATCAGTGGTGGTACTTTTGCCAGTACCACTGGAATTATGTCGCTTGGCGCAGCCGGCCCTTCCTCGACACTATTTTTACGCTCTGGGGGAGTGTTTAATCATAACAATGGTACGGTGAGATTCGTTGCTAGTAATGGTTGCGCTAGCACCACATGGACACTCTCTCTTACTGGCACTGTTACCTTTAATCATCTCGATGCGGCTACGACCGTCGGCTGCGGAACGGCCGCGCTGCAGGTCGCTGGCGGCGACACCCTTGTTGTGGCCGGTAATCTCACCCATACCAGTGGTACGCTTCAAGGGGCGTGGCAAGTCCAAGGCAATCTGCTGATCGGTGCAAGCGCACAAGGTGGGCTGGGCACGATAACGATGAACGGTAATACCACGCAGACCTACACCCATTCAGGGGGGGTTACCGCTAATCTGGCGGTGAATACTACTGGCAGTGTTGCTCCTGCCCCCGGTACCACCACCTTGGCGGTGAGCGCATTCACGTTGACCACAGGCGCCTTTACCGCGCCCAGTGGCATCGCCACGATTGGCACGACGCAAGCCAGTAGCACGGTATTTTCTCAGGCCGGCGGCACCTTTAATCACAACAACGGTACGGTGAAGTTTGCCTCTGGCATAGTGGGTTGCGGTGCGGGTACCTATATTATTGACGTAGCAGGCAGCCTTACCTTGAACCATGTTGACGCGACCACGACAGCCGGTTGCGGCGTGTCCGCGCTGCAAGTTGCAGGTGGGGATACGCTTATTCTGGCGGGTAATCTCACCCACACCAGTGGTGCACTTCAAGGGGCGTGGCAGGTACAGGGTAATCTGCTGATCGGCGCGAGCGCACAAGGCGGGTTGGGCACGATAACGATGAACGGTAATGCCGCGCAGATCTACACCCATTTAGGGGGCATTACCGCGAATCTGGCGGTGAATACCACTGGCAGTGTTGCTCCCGCCCCTGGTACCACCACCTTGGCGGTGAGTGCTTTTACGCTGACCACAGGGACTTTTACCGCGCCTAGCGGTATCGCCACGATTGGCACGACGCAAGCGAGCAGCACCGTGTTTTCTCAAGCCGGCGGCACTTTTAATCACAACAGTGGTACGGTGAAGTTTGCTTCCAACAATGGGTGCTTGGGTAGCACGTGGACACTTTCTCTTACAGGTACCATTACCTTTAATCATGTCGATGCGGCTACGACCGTCGCGTGTGGAACAGCCACGCTGCAAGCAACGGGTGGCACGGTCGTGGCCGCGGGTAACCTCACCCATACCAGTGGCGCGTTGCAGGGTAGCTGGCAGGTACAGGGCAACTTCCTTGTCACTACCACCGCTGCGGGTGGCACTGCCACTATCGCTTTTACCGGCGCTAGTAATCAAACCTACACCAATAACGGCGGTAACGAACCGGATGGCAGTTATACCGTGAACAAAGGCGCGGGTACGGTGACGTTGGTGTCTAGCCTCAATCTTAATGCGGCTAGTCAATCATTGACGATTACCTCGGGAACGCTAGACCTGGTCGGTAATGGGGTCACGGTGAATAATATTCTGACTGTTGGCGCTAGCGGCATTTTGCAATTACAAGGCGGTGAGGCGGTTACGGCCACGACTCGAACACTCAACGCGGGCAGCACAGTGATATATAACGGTGGCGGTGTGTATGGCAGTCTTGCCGCAGGGAACACATACTCTAACCTCACGTTTAATAACGCGGCAGGTTCGTGGACTCACACAGCACCATTGACCACCGGACAAAATCTAACGATCACTGCGGGCACGCTCATCAGCGCCGGGCAAAATATCAATGTGGCGGGAAATTGGAATAATAGTGGTACCTATACCAGTGGTGCAAATACCGTTACCTTGAATGGTGCCGCTCAGAACATCAGCGGTAACAGCACCTTTAATAACCTGACCAAGAGTGTGATCAGCGCCGATACACTCACCTTTGCCAGTGGTTCAGTACAATCGATTACAGGCACAATGACGTTGTCCGGACGCTCCGCTAATATACTTAATCTACGAGCCAGTACGCCTGGC
>JAYUTP010000219.1:0-2857 GCA_043755075.1 Tenderia sp. (SeqCode) | reverse complement strand
CATGTTGCTCTCCTCGCGGCAAAATTGTTGAACGGCCCAGATACTGCTCTTGCTCGAAATGTGTGTCCAGCAAAAATTATCCGGCCGTCAATTCGAGGCCATTGACCTGAGATCCGGATATGCAGTAATTCCTGACGAAACGAGCAGGGTATTAGGAACGTGGGTATCGGCTATGTATGCAAGAATGCACAGGCATGAAGCAGGATGACGCGCCCCATTATTACGAAGCCGCTTTGCAGCAACGCTTTTTGAGTGTTGCCGAAGTGGCGATGCCTGCCACAACAAGCTGCGGCTTAACGAGGCTCTAGAAAACCCCTATTTCCAGACCCTGCCTTGCCAGAATCCCCGCAGAGCCATAAAAGAAATGTGGTGACCGTCCGTCTCAGAGACGATGCCATCTCCCTGGATAAAGACACGGAAGCGGTTTTAGATGCATGTCCCTTTCCATCCAACACATTTTGTGACTGACTAGTGTTTGAGCCAGTAGGTGAAGATTTTTGGTTTTTCTACAGTCTCAACGCTGAGCTAACCGGCGCGCGCCGTTTTTGCGCGCGTCCGCGTTGAGCGTAGGGTTAGGCCATATGCTACGACTATAGACATGACCCCCGGTTTTTTGGCCATACTGAAGAATCATTTTTGGCACTCGTTCATGAGTTTTACCCTTTCGACAATCCCTGTCCATTTCTTCTTCTCGGTCTCATTCAATGCAGATGTCTTCGTGTAAAAAATGGATGACATGGTCCGAGGTCCTCGAATATATTTCCCGATAGCATACTCATCGCGTAATGGTGCACAATTGGTAGCCACACGCTCATAAAGAACTTCCGTTAGCGACGACGTAAGTATCTTGAGTGATACATTCGTGCAGTTCTTCTTGTGGCCTTCCGCTACATCCCTTGCGAGTTTTTCCGGAGTCAAATTCATCGAAACATTAGAAAATGACTGCAAGGTAATTAACTCGGACCAGTTCTGAACGGTTTCTCCGGGGAGCACCCATTCCGTAATTGATCGGGCGTCATTACTTGTGGAATGGCCAACTTTCCAGTCTCGTTCATCTTTTGGAAGCGGCCCCGTCGACTCACTAATACTGATAGAGTCCGTTCGCATCGGGTCGAGAGTTTTTACGAGTTCATTATCCTTAAATATGAATCCATATAACTGTTTTCCGTTCATCCTCGGTTCAAGCCTATGCTTCTGTTCGACCGTGACAGGCACAAGAAAACCGGCATAAAGTTTACCACCAAGGAGTGGAGATTCTTTAAACCAATATCTCTGTGGAGGCCATATGATGGGTTCGCCTAAATAAACCACGATAAGACGGCTCTGAAAGTTTTCTTTTATCTTCGTTTCGTAGTTGCTCGGACACGATCCGTAATCGAGATTGGCTATCTCCTCGTTAGGAGGCGGGGTTACACAACCCACCGAGAGCATTGCGACAAGAGATACTGTGAGCAAAGACTTTGCACGCTTCATAACGTTCCCCTCTTCGTTTAGTTGGCCTAACTAAAAGTAGGCACCCGAAACTCCGGGTGGAAAGGCACCTTCGAGGTGTCTATTCTTGTACATCATAGAATTCTCGTATATTTTATAGTCTGTTAAGGAAAACACGCACCCGAAAATGGATCAGAAACACACCATCGTTCAGCCACCCAAACTGCTCGATCAGGTACGCGACCGACTACGGGTGAAACATTACAGCATCCGCACCGAAGCCGCTCCTGCGCATCCTGCGCTCGCGGCATTTGTGCATCCATGCACAGCACACGCTATGTAGACTGGATTAAACGCTTCATCTGGTTTCCTGACAAGCGTCATCCGAAGGACATCGGTGCGCAGGAAATCGAGGCATTTCTGACTCATCTTGCGGTCAAGGGAAGGTTACCGCCACGACCATTCACGCGTGAATACCGAGACTCTCTCCATGTCGTCACACGGCCGGCCCGGCGAGCGCGCCTGTTACCATTGTGGCCAGCCCGTGCCACGAGGCATCGATCTCAGGGTTAAAATCGACGCGACCACGCAGCCCATGTGCTGCCGTGGCTGCCAGGCCGTGTCCGAGGCCATCGTCGCTGGCGGGCTGGCCGATTATTATCGCTTCCGAACAGAATCCGCGCCCACGGCGCGTGAAATCGTGCCGGAGTTTCTGCGCCAGAGCAGTGTCTACGATAACCCCGCTGTGCAGAAATCTTTTGTCCGGCAGACCGACGGCCAGGAACGCGAGGCGTCACTGATTCTCGAAGGTATCGTGTGCGCCGCCTGTGTGTGGCTCAACGAACAGCATCTCGCCAGGCTGCCAGGCGTGCTGGCCGTCGCGGTAAATTATTCCACCCACCGGGCGCGCATTCGCTGGGACGAATCCAAAATTCACCTGAGCCGCATCCTGCAAGCGGTGAGCGAAATCGGCTACCTCGCCCACCCCTACGACCCGGGCCGCGCCCAGGAAATTCTGGAACGCGAGCGTCGCGCACAGTTGCGGCGGCTGGCGGTGGCGGCGGCCTTCGGCATGCAGGTGATGATTCTGGCCGTGGCACTGTACGCCGGCAGCTTCAGCGGCATCGAAGCCGAGTTCAAAAATCTGTTTCACTGGCTCAGCCTGCTGCTCAGCCTGCCGGTGCTCACTTACTCGGCACAACCATTTTTTCGCAGCGCCCTGCGCGACCTGCGCCACAAACGCGTCGGCATGGATGTGCCGGTGTCGCTGGGCATTAGCATCGCCTTTGTCGGCAGCCTTTGGGCAACGGTCAGCGGCCATGGCGAAGTGTATTACGACTCGGTGGTGATGTTCGTTTTCTTCCTGCTCACCGGCCGTTACTTCGAGCTGGTTGGCCGCCGGCGCGCCGCCGAGGTCTCCGAGACG